>NZ_JASBOF010000014.1:0-76040 GCF_039907195.1 Corynebacterium sp. c3Ub_189
TTGGGGGGTGTCCCTATGTTTTTGTCAAGTGCCAGACCGATGTTGACGAGCACAGTCTTGGGAGTAGTTTCTTAGGCGTGCCTAGGAGCCGGCCAGCGTGTGCTGGTCGGCTTCGTCTTTGGGGCTTTATGCGGCGACGGGGCGTGGCGGGATTTCGCGGAAGAACTCCTTGTTTTTCAGCATCGCGTAGATGACATTGCATCGGCGTCGTGCCAGGCAGATGACTGCTGCGTTGTGGCGTTTTCCTTCAGCGCGTTTGCGTTCGTAATACCGCCGTGACGGTTCGTGGCTGCGGATAACTGCGAATGCGGAGTAGAACAAGGCGTTTTTCAGTCGTTTATTGCCTGACCGTGCCGGGAATTCACCTCTGATCGACGAACCGGATCGTCTAGTCACGGGTGCTATTCCAGCATAAGCAGCTAAGTGGCCAGCACTAGCGAAGTCGGAGCCATCACCGATCGCAAGAAGGATCTGCGCTGCGGTCTTGATGCCGACTCCGGGCATACTCATCAAGACCTCACAAAGAGGGAAATCAGCGAGCATCTCTTCAACCTGCTCAGCAATGGTGTTTCGTTGCTCTTTGAGGGCCTGGATGTTTGCAGCCAGTTGAGGAATTACTAACTCGGCGGCATCGCTTCCAGGCACGGTGACTGTTTGAGCTTTCAGCGCTGTAAAAATGTCGTCTACCAGCGGGGTGGGGTCTTTACGTGTGCGCTTGATCATCCAGTTCAACACTCGTTGGTATCCGGCTCTTTTTAGCCCCTGCGGTCCCTTGTAATGGATCAATAATTCCAGGATCGGCGTGCGAGTCAGGGTGCTACCAGCAAAAACTCGTTCCAGGCTGGGGTAGATCTGGGTGAGGACACTGCGAAGCCGATTGACAGTGCGAGTGCAATCGCGGGCGATGTCATCATCGAAGCCGGACAGCATCTTTAGGGCGGAGAGTACCTCATCATTGCGGTCGACGGCACGTAGCGTGTGGGGCATTGTGCGGGCGGTGTCGGCGATGATGAATGCGTCGCGTTTGTCTGTTTTTGCACGTCCCGGATAGAGATCTGCAGCTTTGCGCATCGCAAGACCTGGCAGGTATCCGACTTCGCAACCGCAGTCCCGGGCTACAGCAATCGGTAGTGCGCCGATGGTGTTGGGTTGGTCGACGATCACGAGCACGGTGCCAAGCTTCTGAAGCTGGTGAAAAACGCCTGCTAGTTCGGATTCGAGTTGAGGCAACGGTTTGTCGAAGACCTTGTTGCCATCACGGTCTAAGGCGCAGGCGTGGTGTTCAGATTTGCCGACGTCTAACCCAAGGAATATGTCGATGGAATGCTCCGGAGACATGATGAGCTCCTAGAAAACGAGATGGGTATGGCGTTGTTCCAGTCGCTGGTGTCATGACCTTCGTTGCAAGCACCCACGTTACAAAGAGACCTAGTTTAAAACTGGCCGTGTCCCTATCAGCTGTCATCGAAAGTCCTGGCACCCGGCGGCAACACCCCCCGGATTATGGAAACTACAGGGCAGGTAAGCCATACCGGGACCAGCGACTATCCCCATTATCGGGGACACTCACAAGGTAACGGGAATGCGACCGGGGAAGCCCAACGCATGTGGGCCTCGAGCATTCGCGTTTTAGCGCTTCAGCCCCGCGATCATGGTCTTCAAGTTGCTGCGCAGGAAATCCTCGTAGGTTCCCGCGACCGTGCCCGGCTTGCCGAGCTCATCGGAGTGCAGTGGCTCGTCGAAGATCGGAATCCCGGCCTCCTTCGAGACGGTCTTCATGGGGCGCGTATCCACGTTCGACTCCACGAACAGGTGCTTCGGGCGCTTGTCCTTCAGCTGGCGCACGAGGTGTCCGATCTGCGCGGGGGAGCCGTTTTCATCCGTGTCGATCTGCCAGATATACAGCTGCTCCATGCCGTAGGTGTCGACCATGTATTGGAAGGCATGTTCACTGGCCACGAGCACACGATCCTCCTTCGGCAGCGCACCGATCTGCTCGCGGTAGTCGGCGTCGATGCTCTCCAGCATGGCCTTGTACTCCGCCCCCTTCTCCTCGATGTGCTCGGCACGCTCGGGCAGGGCCTCGGCCAGCGCCGCGGTCACGTTCTCGGCCATCGCGATGCCGACGGTCGGGTCCAGGAAGGCGTGCGGGTTGATCTCCTGATTGCCCTTTTCGTCCTTGAGGTACTTCGGTTCCACGCCCTTGGTGGCCTCGACCATCTGGGAATCGTCCAGGCCCGCGGTGTTTTTCAGTTTCGCGAGCCAGCCGTGCTCACCGCCCTCGAGGTTCAGCCCGTTGTAGAACAGCAGGTCGGCGTCGCTCGTCGCATCCAGGTCCGCGGGCAGGGGGTCGTAGTCGTGCGGGTCCGTGCCGGTCGGCACGAGGTTATGGACGTCCACCGCCTCGCCGCCGATCTCCTCCACCAGGTCCGCCAGCAGCGTGAAGGTGGTGACGACGTTCAGCTGCTCACCGTCTGCCTTCTCCTCCGTCGAGAAGGTCACGGCCCCGAACACGAGGGCACCGCCCACCAGGAGGGCCAACAGCGCGGCCAGTGGCTTATTGCCCAGCGAGCGAGCAATCAGTCCCTTGCCTGGCGCGAAGAGGAAAGCCAGCAGGAACAGCGCGCTGGCGGTCAGCACGATCGTCACGCCGGAGGACACGTTGTAGCTATAGCTCAGGAACAGCCCCACTACGGAGCTGAGCGCCGAGATCGCCACTGAAAGCCCGATCATCACTCCCAGCCGGTTCGTCAGCAGGTACGCCGCCGACGCCGGAGTAATCAGCAGGGAGACCACCAGGATCACGCCCACCGTCTGCAGGGAAATGACCGTCACCAGCGTGAGCACCACCATCAGCCCGTAGTGGATTGCCCGCACGGGCACGCCAGCCGACTGCGCCATGACGGGGTCGAAGGTGCTGAGCTTGAGCTCCTTGTAAAAGACCAGCGTGAGAATCAGCACGGCAGCGGCAATACCGATCGAGAGGTTGCGGTCGGCGTCCTGAACGGTCAGGACGTTGCCGAAGAGGATCTCCGTCAGATCCGTCGCCGTCTGCGCTTTCGCCATGAGCAGCACGCCGATCGCGAAGAAGGTGGAAAAGACGATGCCGATCGCCGAATCGTTCTTCACAGTGGAGCGTTCGCCGATCAGCCCGATCGCCAGTGTGGCGAGTAGACCCGCGACCACCGCCCCGAGGAAGAGGTTCGTGCCGAGCAGGTAGGAGGCCGCGACCCCCGGTAGTACGGCGTGCGAGATGGCGTCGCCGATCAGGGCCATGCCGCGCAGCACGATGAAGCTGCCGACGATGCCGCAGGCCACGCCCACGATCACCGAGGTGATCAGCGCGTTTTGCAGGTAGCCGTGGCTGAGTAGTGAGTCGAGGAACTCCGCGATCATGCTGTCTCCTCCTGGAGGGCTGCCTGCCGTGGCGTGGGGTGGGCTGGTGCTGACGGCTCGCGGATGACGAGCGCGCCGAAGGCCTTCTGCAGCACGTCGGGGACGAAGACCTCCTCGGTGGGACCCGCCGCGACGAGCTCGCCGTTGAGGACGATGAGGTCGTTGTAGTAGCCGCGCACCGTGTTCATGTCGTGGTGCACGACGACGACGTGCTTGCCCGCGTCCGCCATCTGCCGCAGCAGGGTCACGATCGTCTTCTCGCTGGGGACGTCGATGCCGACGAAGGGCTCGTCCAGGAAGATGTACTCCGCGTCCTGGACGATGGCGCGGGCAAAGAGGACGCGCTGGAACTGTCCGCCCGAGAGTTCGCTGATGTGGCGGTGGCGAAAGTCCCACATGTCGACGTCCTTGAGAGCCTGGGTGGCTGCTTCGCGTTCGGCCTTGCCGGGGCGGTGGAAAAGACCCAGGCGCGGGTAAGTGCCCATCAGGACGGTGTCGAAGACGCTGGTGGGGAAGTTGCGGTCGAGGTCAGAGCGCTGCTCGATATAAGCGATTGCGCGGCGCTGCTCGGCGGGGGCCTTGCCGTCGAGGGTGACGGGGTAGCCGGCAGGGGCGCCGGTGGGGCCTGTGCCGTGGACGTTGTGTTTGTCCAGGATCTGGAGCATCGCCTTCATGAGGGTGGATTTGCCTGAGCCGTTGGGGCCGATGATGCCGTGCATGCCGGGGGAGTCGAGGGTGAAGCTGATGTTCCGAATCGCGGTGTTCGCGCCGTAGCTCACGCTCAAGTTCTGGACGCTAATACTCATGGCAGCCAAGAATAGCGTTCAGTTCAATGAATCACCAAATTCAATGTATTGAACTTTGGGGTGGGGTGGTGTTGGGGGGTGTCCCTATGTTTTTGTCAAGTGCCAGACCGATGTTGACGAGCACAGTCTTGGGAGTAGTTTCTTAGGCGTGCCTAGGAGCCGGCCAGCGTGTGCTGGTCGGCTTCGTCTTTGGGGCTTTATGCGGCGACGGGGCGTGGCGGGATTTCGCGGAAGAACTCCTTGTTTTTCAGCATCGCGTAGATGACATTGCATCGGCGTCGTGCCAGGCAGATGACTGCTGCGTTGTGGCGTTTTCCTTCAGCGCGTTTGCGTTCGTAATACCGCCGTGACGGTTCGTGGCTGCGGATAACTGCGAATGCGGAGTAGAACAAGGCGTTTTTCAGTCGTTTATTGCCTGACCGTGCCGGGAATTCACCTCTGATCGACGAACCGGATCGTCTAGTCACGGGTGCTATTCCAGCATAAGCAGCTAAGTGGCCAGCACTAGCGAAGTCGGAGCCATCACCGATCGCAAGAAGGATCTGCGCTGCGGTCTTGATGCCGACTCCGGGCATACTCATCAAGACCTCACAAAGAGGGAAATCAGCGAGCATCTCTTCAACCTGCTCAGCAATGGTGTTTCGTTGCTCTTTGAGGGCCTGGATGTTTGCAGCCAGTTGAGGAATTACTAACTCGGCGGCATCGCTTCCAGGCACGGTGACTGTTTGAGCTTTCAGCGCTGTAAAAATGTCGTCTACCAGCGGGGTGGGGTCTTTACGTGTGCGCTTGATCATCCAGTTCAACACTCGTTGGTATCCGGCTCTTTTTAGCCCCTGCGGTCCCTTGTAATGGATCAATAATTCCAGGATCGGCGTGCGAGTCAGGGTGCTACCAGCAAAAACTCGTTCCAGGCTGGGGTAGATCTGGGTGAGGACACTGCGAAGCCGATTGACAGTGCGAGTGCAATCGCGGGCGATGTCATCATCGAAGCCGGACAGCATCTTTAGGGCGGAGAGTACCTCATCATTGCGGTCGACGGCACGTAGCGTGTGGGGCATTGTGCGGGCGGTGTCGGCGATGATGAATGCGTCGCGTTTGTCTGTTTTTGCACGTCCCGGATAGAGATCTGCAGCTTTGCGCATCGCAAGACCTGGCAGGTATCCG
This sequence comes from Corynebacterium sp. c3Ub_189, assembly GCF_039907195.1. Taxonomy (NCBI): domain Bacteria; kingdom Bacillati; phylum Actinomycetota; class Actinomycetes; order Mycobacteriales; family Corynebacteriaceae; genus Corynebacterium; species Corynebacterium sp. c3Ub_189. Next base: position 5,367 of record NZ_JASBOF010000014.1, read on the forward strand.
ACTTCGCAACCGCAGTCCCGGGCTACAGCAATCGGTAGTGCGCCGATGGTGTTGGGTTGGTCGACGATCACGAGCACGGTGCCAAGCTTCTGAAGCTGGTGAAAAACGCCTGCTAGTTCGGATTCGAGTTGAGGCAACGGTTTGTCGAAGACCTTGTTGCCATCACGGTCTAAGGCGCAGGCGTGGTGTTCAGATTTGCCGACGTCTAACCCAAGGAATATGTCGATGGAATGCTCCGGAGACATGATGAGCTCCTAGAAAACGAGATGGGTATGGCGTTGTTCCAGTCGCTGGTGTCATGACCTTCGTTGCAAGCACCCACGTTACAAAGAGACCTAGTTTAAAACTGGCCGTGTCCCTATCAGCTGTCATCGAAAGTCCTGGCACCCGGCGGCAACACCCCCCGGATTATGGAAACTACAGGGCAGGTAAGCCATACCGGGACCAGCGACTATCCCCATTATCGGGGACACTCACAAGGTAACGGGCATCGGGAGTGAATCTTGATGGCGGAGAGCCACCTGGTTAAAACCGCCATCGGTCGAAGCTTCGGCTGTCCGATTTGTTGCATTTTGTATCTTCACCGCAGTAGCAGTGTGGTCGAACGACCGTCTTCTACCACAGATTGGCAGCCACACCGGGGTTTTAGCGTCCCAAGGCCAGATATATGCTCCCGAAGCGTATATTTGACGTTAACTCAAAGGTCAGAGCCTAAAAGTCCCCGTTTCCAGACACACTTTCTGACCCTTAACCCCCACGACATCCGAGGCCTAAACGACAGCTTGTGTTGTTTTGCGGCGTGTCGAGTTAAACGACATTTTGTGTTGGTGGGCTTAGGTGGCTGGCAGCGTTAAGGAGTTAAAGCCTCGATAGCCAACTTGTGGCCACGTTATGCCCCAAGAGGGGAGGGCATAACGCATTAACGTGGCTGATTCGGGGCCTGGGCGGATGTTCAAGAAATAGCCTAGGCAGGCAGAGGACCTAGTAGCGCTCGCGGCGGCGCTTGTTCAGCTTGGCGTAGTGATCCGGCTTGGAGTCGCCGTAGCGCGAGCGATTGCGGCGGCTGGCGGCATGCGAGGAGGACGCGGCGGGAACGGCTGGGGCGGTATCGGTGGCGTCGTCAGCGGCCGCGTGGGCGTCGCGCCGGGAGGTCGCGGGGGACGGGGCTTCTACCGGTGCGGAGCTTGCACTGGAGGCGTCCGCGGGCTCGGATGGAGTTGAGGCATCGGCATCGAGGGCGGAGAGGGCTGCTTCCTCCTCGCGCAGGCGGCGGCGCTCACGGATTTCGGACCACACGAAGTAGCCCAAGCCCAGCGGGGCCATGATGCCGAAGGCAATCCATTGGTAGCCGTAGGAGAGGTGGTTGCCGCGGTCGAGCTGCGGGATGGGCATGGCGTTGAGCACGCCGGGCTGGTCGGCGGAGAGTTGGATGTAGTCGTGGGCCAAGGGGGCGTCGATAAGCGAGGCAATCTGCTCCGTATGGATGGAGTAGACCTGCTGGTAGCCCTCCTGCTTAATGGGGGCGGACTGGTGCTCGGCCTCGTCGGCGCGGATCATGCCGGTAAGTGTGGTCTCGCCAGAGGGAGCAGCAGGGATATCAGGCACGGCGTTGGCCTCGCCGGCCTTGACCCAGCCGCGGTTAACCAGGATGGTCAGGCCGGAATCGGTGCGGAAGGGAACCAGGGATTGGTAGGACGGGCCGGAATCGACCGGGCGCAGGCGCAGCAGCACCTCATCCTGCGGCAGGTAATGGCCGTGCAGGGTGGCGCGGGACCACTCATCGCCCTTGATGGCGCCGTTGCCATCCACGAGGTCTTCCACCGGCTGTGGGGCGGCCTCGTAGGCGTGGGTGATGAGCTCGTTGCGTTCCACAATGTCATCGTCCTTGCCCAGCTGCCACGGGGCAAGGACGGTAAAAGCCAGGTAGGAAAAAGCCACGACGAACAGCAGCAGTAGAACCCAACCCGGCTTAAGGAACGTCTTTAGCATGGGGCCTAGTTTAGTCGCGGTTAGCGCGAATCCAATCCAGCAGGCCAGGCACGGCGGCCTCAATATTCTTGCGTGTGGTTTCAAAATCCGCCGTGGAACCGTAATAGGGGTCTGCCACGTCCGCGTCCTCCGGGGAGTTGGGGTCGAAGCTGCGCATCAAGCGAATCTTGGCTGGGTCGATGCCGTGCTCAATGAGGGCTTCGCGGTGGCCCTTGTCCATAGCAATGAAAAGATCAGCGTCCATGTGCTCGGCGCCTAGCTTGGCCGCGCGGTGGGAACCGCCATCGTGGCCGCCGCGGCGCAGCTCGGCAATCGCGCGCTCATCTGCGCCTTGGCCCACATGCCAGCCGCCTAGGCCGCAGGAATCTACGGTGGCGACGAGGTCTAGCATGTCCTTTTCCATTTCATCGCGCACGATGATTTCTGCCATGGGGGAGCGGCAGATATTTCCGGTGCAGACAAAGACGAGGTAAAGGCCGGAGCGGGTATCGGATTCGGTCATGCGGAAAACCCCTTCGCGCGAATAGTACTGTGGTGCGGAAGATAGGATATAGCAGTAGTAACTATTCCATGAAACGAGCATAAAGGAGCACCTCTATGTCCGCTGTGAGCGTGGGCGATGTCCGCCGCGTACTCGATGAGGCCTACCCGCCGCACCTGGCGGAAAAGTGGGATGCCGTGGGGCTTATCTGCGGCGATCCGGCCGCGGAGGTAAAGCGGGTGGCCTTCGCTTTGGACTGCACCCAGGCGGTGGCCGAGCGCGCGGTGGAGCTCGGCGCGGACATGCTCGTGGTCCACCACCCGTTGCTGCTGCGCGGGGTGGAGTCCGTGGCGGCCGATACGCCCAAGGGCAAGGTAGTGCACACGCTGGTCAGCAATGGCGTTGCCCTCTTTGCAGCCCATACCAACGCGGATAAGGCGCGGCCGGGCGTCAACGACAAGCTCGCGGAGCTGGTAGGCATCAACCCCGGTCGGCCCATCGTGCCGGAGCCCCAGGGCGTGGATAAGTGGGGCGTGCACGTGCCGGTCGCCGCGGCCGAGGAAGTAAAGCAGGCGCTTTTCGACGTCGGCGCGGGCCACATTGGCGCCTACTCGCACTGCTCCTTTGACATCGCCGGCACGGGCCAATTCCAGCCGGAGGAGGGCGCTGACCCTACCGAGGGCACGATTGGCGCGCTGCACCGCGGCGAGGAACTCCGCGTCGAGTTTGTCGCCCCAGCCGCACTTCGCTCCTCCTTGCTGAAGGCCCTGCACACCGCCCACCCTTATGAGGTTCCGGCCTATGACATCACGGAAACCGCCGGCCACCAGGACCTGGACAAGGCGCTCGGCCTGGGGCGTGTGGGAGAGCTGCCGCAGGAGATGACCCTGCGCGAGTTCACCCAGCAGGTGGCAAATGCCCTGCCGGAGACCGCCTGGGGTATCCGCGCCGCCGGCGATCCGGACCAGAAGGTGCGCACGGTGGCCGTGTCTTCCGGTTCGGGAGATTCTTTCCTTTCTGCGGCCGCGAAGCTAGGCGTGGACGTGTACGTTACCTCGGATCTGCGCCACCACCCGGTGGATGAGCACCTGCGCGCCGGCGGCCCCGCCGTCATCGATACCGCCCACTGGGCCAGCGAATTTCCGTGGACGGCCCAAGCGCGCGATATCGTAGAGGATGCTTTAGAACTGGATACGGAAATTATTAGCCTGCGCACCGACCCGTGGACTATCTCTGCGCACCCAAAGGAGTCATAAGTGAAACTATCGCAAGAACTACAGCCGGTACTGCTGGAGCTGGCCAACCTGGAACGCTCGCAGGGCCATGGCGCTGAGAAGGAAATCCCGGAACAAGCCGAGTATGACAAGGCCAAAGAGGAGCACAAGCGCCTGCTCGATGCCTCCAGTTCTGCGCAGATGGCCGTCGATGACATGGAGACTGAAATCCTGCGCATCCAGGCCGATGAGCGCAAGCTGCGCCAGCGCGAGCGCGATGATAAGCGCCAGCTTGGCGCCGCTGTGGACCCAGAAACCCGCAAGGATCTGGAGCACGATCTCTACGCGGCCAAGTCCCGCATCGCAGACCTCATGAGCGAGCTGCAGGAGGCGCATAACGAGGTGCACGCGCTGCGGTCCAATCTGGACGTCCACGGCGCGCGCGTTTCTGATTCCGAGCGCAAGCTGGAAAAGCTGCGCCGCGCAGCCGAGGCGGCTAAGGAAGCGGCCGCCAATCAAGAAGATCCGGCCGTGCGCATCGGCGAGCTGCGCGATCAACTGCCCGCCGGAGTGCTCAGCGAGTACGATACCCAGCGCGAGGAAAACGGCGTAGGCGCCGCCCAGTTCAAGGCCAACCGTGCCTGCGGCGGCTGCTTCATCGTCTTGCCGCCGGCCGAGCAAAACGCTGTGCGCAATGCCCCGGCCGATGAGCTGCCGCAGTGCGGCGATTGCGGCTCCTACCTGGTGCGCCTGGTCTAATGAAGGTCATCATCTACGCCGATGGCGGCTCCCGCGGCAACCCCGGAGTAGCCGGTTCCGGCACCGTTATCTATGACGGCAGCGGGCAGCGCATCCTGCGCGAGATTGTCTACGTGGTAGGTACCAAGTCAACCAATAACGTCGCCGAATACAACGGCCTGTTGCGCGGGCTCGAAGCTGCCACCGAGATGGGCGCTACCGAGGTGGAATTCCACATGGATTCCAAGCTGGTGGTGGAACAAATCAACGGCCGCTGGAAGATCAAGCACCCCGATATGCAGAAGCTGGCCCTGCGCGCCCGCGAATACATCAACGGCTTTTCTACTTTCAGCCTGGACTGGGTACCGCGCGCCAAAAACAAGGTGGCAGACGCCCTGTCTAATGACGCCATGGATGCCGCGGCCGCCGGGCACCCCGAAGGCATCGTTGCCGGCGAAGAAGACTCCGAGCCAGCACCAGCCGCGGAACAGGACACCACCGCGCCGCACCCCACCGATTGGCTGGGGGACCGCGGACCTACCACCCGCTTTATCTTGCTTCGCCACGGGCAGACGGAGATGTCGGCTGCCAAGCAGTACTCGGGGCGCGCCAATCCGGGCCTTACCGAGCTTGGCCAAAAGCAGGCGCTCGCCGCGGCGCAAGCGCTTGCCGACGCCGACTTTGACGCCATCGTCTGCTCGCCCCTGCGCCGCTGCCAAGAGACCGCGGCGGCCGTGGCCAATGGCCGGGATATCGAGGTAGAGACCGTCGAAGGCCTCATCGAGGTGGACTTCGGTGCGTGGGAAGGCAAGACCGCAGCCGAGGCCCACCAGCGCGATCCGGAATTACACGAGGAATGGCTGCATGATGCGAGCGTCGCCTGTCCGGGCGGCGAATCGCTGCAGGCGGTCAACCGCCGCGTGCGCACTACCCGCAAGGAGCTCCAAGAGCGCTTCGCAGGAAAGACCGTGCTGGTGGTCAGCCACGTCAACCCAATTAAGTCCTTCATCCGCCAAGCACTCGATGCCGGCCCTGCCACCTTTGGGCATCTCTTCCTCGACCTGGCTGCCATTTCGCGGGTGGAATTCTGGGAAGGCGGCTCTATGGTGCACGGATTTAACGATGTGGGCCACCTGGCAGGCCTGCGCTAGAATAAAGAACGCGAATGAGCCGGCCGGGTGATCGCGTCGCTTCATACGGGCAGCCACGTGCTGCCGCGTGGGCGCCGAGGAAAGTCCGGACTCCACAGAGCACGGTGGTTGCTAACGGCAACCCGGGGAAACCCGCGGGCAAGTGCAACAGAAAGTAGACCGCCTTGTACCTCCACTTGGTTTCGGCCGAGTTGGAGCCACAAGGTAAGGGTGAAACGGTGCGTTAAGAGCGCACCAGCACCGTCAGTGATGGCGGTGGCTGGGTAAACCCCACCGGGAGCAAGGCATCACGGCCCCGCCACGTTGCGGGGCCCGATCAGGCGTTTTAAGGCTGCTCGCTCGAGCCTGAAGGTAGCTGCTGGAACCAACTGGCAACGGTTGGTCTAGATGGATGTTCACCGCGCGGTGCTTCCCAGGGAGTGCCGCGGTTAGACAGAATCCGGCTTATAGGCCGGCTCATTCGCCCTAATACGTTTATGGTGGTGGGCATGAAGCTCTACGCCGCCCCGCTCGATTTCCGCGCCATTGCCACAGAATTTTCGGTGGCCACCGATTTTCCGGCAGAGGTCACCGCCCAGGCCGCCCGCGCGCAGGACCGATACGCCGACTCGCGCCGCGACGCCCGCGACATTCCCTTCGTGACCCTGGATCCCGCCGGTTCCATGGACTTGGATCAGGCGGTCTACATCGAAGAACGCGAGGGCGGATACCGCGTCTTTTATGCCATCGCGGACGTTGCTGCTTTCATCGAGCCCGGCAGCGAGCTGGAGCGCGAGTCGTTCCGCCGCGGCCAGACCATCTATCTTCCCGATGAACCCGCGCGCCTGCACCCGCCAGAGCTTTCCGAGGACCGAGCCTCGCTACTGCCTGGCACCGATAAGCCGGCCGTGTTGTGGACCTTTGACTTGGATGGCAATGGCGAGGTGGAGTCCTTCCACGTCGAGCGCGCGCTCATTTACTCCCAGGCCCGCCTGGATTATGAAGGCGCGCATGCGGATCTTGCGGCCGGCAACCTCCACCCATCTATTGCACTGCTGCCAGTGGTCGGACGGCTGCGCCAGGAATCCTCCCTGCGCCGCGAGGCCATTTCCTTGCGCCTGCCCTCCCAGCGAGTGGTGGACAACGAGGACGGCACCTTCGAGCTCATCATCGAGCCACGCTATGAGGTCATGGACTTTAACTCGGAGATGTCTTTGCTTGCTGGCATGTGCGCCGGGCGCCTCATGCAGGAAGCTGGCGTGGGCTTCTTGCGCACCCTGCCCGCGGCCGAGCCGGAGCACGAGCGTCAATTTCGCGCCGAGGCGCAGGCCCTAGGCTTTGCGCTTGGCGACGCCCCCATTCCCCAATTCCTCCTCACCGTCGACGCCGATTCCCCGCGCGGCATGGCCGTCATGCGCGAAGCCCAAAGCCTTTTGCGCGGAGCCGACTATGCCTGGCTAGGCGAGCAGGAAGCGCAAGTACACGCCGGTATTGGTGGCTACTATGCCCACGTCACCGCGCCGTTGCGACGCCTTTCCGATAGGTTCGCCACGGAAGTATGCCTAGCGCTATGCGGCGATTATGAGGTTCCCGAGTGGGTAACAGGCAGCGCCACGGAGGTCATCGGGGCAATGCGTTCGACCTCGCAGCTCGCCTCCCAAGTGGATAAGGCTTGCCTGAACCTGACGGAGGCGACAGTGCTGCGACCTTGGCTGGGTACCAATTTCCCAGCCACTGTGGTTCGCGGCGATCCGAAGCGGGACAAGGCGCGGATTTTCGTGCCGGAGCCACCCGTCTTCGCCCACTCCGTGGGCGCACCGGAAACCGGCAGTGAAACCACTGTCTCGCTGGTGACGGCGGATACCGATTCGCGCGAGGTTCTTTTTGCCTGGCCGGCCGACTAGCCGGCAAGGCTCCTAGCCTTCGCCGCGGGCGGCCTCGCCTGGTTGCAGCTCGACGACGAGCAGCCCGTCTTCAGCCAAGTCAGCTGCGAAATTGTGCGCGCTTTTCGCTGGCACATAAGCAATGACCGCGTTCGAGGTGCCGGCATGCGCCGATCGACCCGCTACGGCACCGCGAACCGTGACCAGCTCGGCGAGTTTTTCTGCCGAATCCAAACCGTAGATATTGGCCAAGGAAGACTGCGACTGCAACAGGATAGGGAAGAGCTCCGCGCCGCGGTGCGAGCGCAGGCAGCGCGCAAACTTTTCTACGCGCTCAGTTTCTTCCTCATAAAAGGCCATCCACTCCGTGGCGGCGCTGATGCTCGGGCGGCCTTCCTCGCCGTATACCTTGTGCACGGCCTTGAGCCAGTCGAGGACGCGCTGTTGGGCGTCGGGAAGCAAGCGCAGCGAATCGGTGCCAAAGGAGTGGCACGCATCATCGATAAAGCGCTGGCGCTGGCGGATATCGGCGATGGCCTTTTCCTCCTGCGCGGAAAAATCCTCCGGCACCGCCACCGCAAAGACGGACATCGCGCGCCCCACCACATGCGGGGCGTGGGTGACCGAACCATCGGCGTAGTCCATGATGCACACGCCCTCACCCGTGCTGCGCAGCGCTGCGCTGTGGCGTGCGCGCAGTGGCGGCCGCGCTGCGAAGGTAGAAACGGCCTGGGTGCAGACATCCGCGACCCGGGCCCTCAACGGTGCATCGAGATCCGCATCTGCGCCCATGAGCGCTAGCGCCACCGCGACGTCCGCAGCGGCATCCGCGCCCACACCTGCGCCCTCTGGAATATCGGAGGCGATGGTGATATCCGCACCGGCCGTCTCTCGGGAGAGCAATTGACGATTAATCATCGTGTGGACAATGCCACCCACGCGGGCCGCTAACCCACCTCGTGGTGCCGGCGGAATAACAGGCTGGCCTTCCGCATCCGTGGTGGGCTGTTGCGCCGTTGCCAGTTCTGCAAGCGCCTGCAGGCTAATCGAGTCATGGGCAGTCTCGCCCTGAGCTGGGTGGAAATGGACGGCCACCACGCCGTCGGTGCGCGGGCTTACTGCCGCTGCAGCGCGCAACTTTCCTACACACATGGCGACAATGCCGCCGAAGTGATCAATATGTTCACCAATAAGGGACCACGTTGCCGGCGCGCTGGCGGTATGCGTTGGAGCGCTGCCCGTGAACTCGGTATGTGCTTGGGCGGCGCGCTCGGCTACGGGCTCTGCAGGCGTTGACCACAGTGGCATGGGTGCTAAAGCTCCTTTTCCAGGTTCTGGGACCAGTAGTCTTCGTTGCCCCACACACGCGGCGGTGCGTTTAAAGCAACGAACGCCCGCCACCTATGTGCGCGGTGGCGGGGAATACGACATGGATTCGTATAAAAGAATTGTGCTGCCCCACATTCTAGCGGGCAGCGGTGAGACAGCGTAGGTAGTGTGGGCAGAAACCATATCAGCGGCAGCAGTCAGCCGGTGCCGTTGATGCAACGACTGAGAGGATAGTTTCATGAGCGATGCAGACCAGAAGTGGTTCTTTGATCCCGCCACTAAGGAAGTCAGCCAAGGCAAGACCTCTGGTTGGGAAAATCGGATGGGCCCGTATGACACCCGCGAAGAGGCAGAGAACGCCATCGAAATCGCCCAAGCCCGCAATGATGCGGCAGATGCCGCAGACGAAGAAGATGACTGGAAGTAACTAACTCCCAGCCATCTCTTTTAAAGCCGTGTTTCCCGGCGCCGACCCGGGGAGCGCGGCTACTTTAGTTTCTTGCGCAGCGGCTTAAACGCAGCCTTGATGTCTTTGAAAGACTCGGCGTAATCATCAAGGGCCTTTAGGCCAATGGTTCGCTCGCGCTGGTAGAGCAGGCCATAGCCAAAGGTATTCTCCCCACGGCGGCGAGCGGACTCTGCCAACTCGAGCAGCTTATCGCGCGAGGTCACGGAATCCTGGAAGTCACCGAGCACCGACTGCATCTGCTTGCAGGCCTTGTAGAGGCGCTTGGTCTTGAGGTTGGTAGCAGAACCAGCTGCTTCAGCTGCATAGCGCAGCTTCTTTGCTGCCTTGCGCATATCGTGGAAATAATCCTCGCGCTCGTGCAGGGACAATTCCTGGTTATCCCAGTTCTTCACGGCCTTCTTATGGCGCTTGACCAGCTTGTTATAGGCCTTTTCAAGGTGCTGCGCCATCACGGTATCCATGTCGGCGGACTTGGCCTTGGACTTCTTTTTCTCCGGCTTGTGCTCGGACTTGTCCGCAGCAGGCGCGCTGTCCTCGCTGGATTCGGTAGGGGTAGCGGCGTCCTCTTCCGCAGAGGACTGCTCCTCCGCTTCGCTAGCTACCGGAGCGGACTCTTGTTGCTTATCGGCCGTTGGCGGATCAGCGAGAAGACGGTCCAGGGATTCCAGCAATTCGAGGTAACGCTCGGAATCCAGGGCTGCGATAACGCGGCGGTGCGCGCGGCGGTAGGCGTTGCCCATATCCTGCGCAATGTGCTCGCGGGTGGAGTCATCCAAGGTGTCAGAATCTTCGGACTCCAGCAGCTTCTGCCAGCGCTCTTCTACAACTTCCGCATCTCGAGCAACGCCCAAAATGCCGGCAAGCTCCTTGAGCTCGGCTTCGATCTTGTCGATTTCTGGGCCGACAACGATGCCATGGAAGGTCTGCAGGTGGCTGCGCAGTTCGCGGGTGGCGACACGCATCTGGTGAACCGAGTCCCACTCATCGCGGCGCACGCGCGGGTCATAATCAACTAGTTTGTCGCGGTTGGCTTGGAGTGCAGTGATGACGGCCGCGGCAGGGGAGTCTGGGTCCACATCCGGCGATACCAGGGCTGGAGGCAGCGGGGCATTGGCGTAGGAATCGCCCAAAGCAGACTTCAGCTTGGATGGGGAGGAAGAAACGCGCGCACCGGCACCGATGAGCAGGGAAGTGGCACGGCGAATGAATTGCGTACCTTCCTCAGTGCCAGGAAGCTCACCGGCGAGCTCTACTTCCCACTCGCGCCACGACTGCTGCTGGCCACCAGGAAGGAAGGAAAAGGCGGTGACGTGGTCATCGCAGAATTCTGCTACCGGTTTATTATCGGCATCCGCTAGGACCATCTCGGTGCGCTTGTTGTCTACTTGAGCAATCGGGGTGAGTTCGTTGTGGCGGATAATGGAGCGGACCTGGTGGAGAAGCTCCTCAGGTACTTCGTAGCGGCCATCTACAGGTTCTCCCAGCTCGGCGTGGATTTCAGTGCGGCCAGCCTCGCTAGGAATCTTGATATGCCAACCATCATCATTACCACCGGTGCGACGGCGGAGGGTGACCTTTGCATGGGTGAGGCGGAGGTCTTCGGTGTCGTAGTAGATGGCAGAAAGCGCGTGGTGGCGCGTGTCTGCAACGTGGTCAACTCCCTCGAGGCGGGTCAGTTCAGGGAGCTGAGTGGACTCGGCTACGGAGAATTTCGCTTCAACTTCGAGAAAAGACTGTGTAGACATTCACGTACCTTTTACTTTCTAGACCAATATCTCACCGGTGATCCTACCCGTTAAGCATTCGTTTCGGTGTCGCTCCTCGCCCCCCGTTCGCTAGCAGGGAACGGGAGGGAAGAATGGCCTTGAGCAGGGCAAAATTACTGCGTAATTTCTGGAACCGAACCGATCCCGGAAGCATCGCCGCCAAAGTGAGATTTATCGGCAGCCGCAATGCCGTCGTTGATGCCGTGCATGCTGTTCATGGAAAGCGACATTTCCGTCAGGTTGGGGAAAAGACGATTGCGAGTGTCGATGGCATGATCGGTGCGCGCCTGCAACGCCGGAAGGGTTTGGGTAGCTACAGCCTCTGCGTGGTGAGAGCAGTACTGGGACTCCCGCAGGTTATCTGCGATGCCATCCTCATTTGCTTGAGTGAGCAGTTCACCGATGCGGGCGGCATAAGAAAGCCGGAAGCTACGGCGATAGGCAGCGGTAGAGCCCGTAGCGCGGGCAATTTCTGCGCCGTCACCATTGCGCATGAACCAATCGCATTGACGGTTGAGGGAGGCAAAGAGGTCGGCGCAATGGGCGGCGTCGGCCGGAGCGCCAATCACGCAGGCCAAGCCCTTGTCATGAATCAGGAGAGTGGTGCATCCATTGGCGTCAGAGATGGTGCTTAACAGGGAAGCCTGGTGCTTGATATACGGCGGGTGGATGTGCACGCGGTGGGAAATGAGATGAGGCAGCTCGGAAGTAAGCAGGTCTTCGATGCGATACTTCTGCTGCAGGGACTGCGCCTTAGAGATGAGGACCTCGGCCTCATCCTCAAAGCTGGTAGATTCCGCTTTCCGCAAAAGGCCTAGAACCTTCTCGCGGATTTTGCGTTGCTTATCGCTGAGCCCGTCCTCCCGCAAGGATTCGCCGGAGGCTAAAAGCTCGGTATCGCGCAGCCTCGGTAGGTGAATGAGCTCTTTAATAATGGCGCGTAACTTATCGCGGGGAATGAAGTTTTCCTGCGGAGGGGCCATCTGTAGCCATGCTTTGCGCAGCGCAGGGGAGGTAATTCGTGCCGGCACATGGGGGCTTGCACGGTAAATAATGGGATAGGCGTGCGGGCCTAAGACGTGTTCTAAGTCCGCCGGCGCCCAGCCTTGTTGTGCGGCGGAGACGAGGCGTTCGATTACGTGAGCAGAAAGGTCATCGCAGTGGGTGGTCATAAAGATTCGTCCTTTAAGAGGTGTACGTGTGTTTGCTTGCCCACTTAGCAAAGCATGCGCTGGAGCTGGCTCCTGCCGGAAAATCCCCCACTGGCCACCCCCTAGATACTCTTGCGACCTGCGCATTTCGCCCCGGAAAAACTGTCGCATGAACTGCACATCCCTCGGGGGAGAGCCGGTAAGGTCTAAAGCATGAATAGCCAACACGAATTTGTCTTGCGCACCGTTGAGGAACGCGATATCCGCTTTATCCGCCTGTGGTTTACGGATATTCTGGGCGCCCTTAAATCCGTGGTCATGAGCCCGTCCGAGCTGGAATCGGCCTTTGAAGAAGGTGTTGGCTTTGATGGTTCTTCCGTAGAGGGCTTTTCTCGTATCTCTGAGTCTGACACCATCGCGCTGCCAGATCCCTCCACCTTCCAGATTCTGCCCTTTGATTTGGATGAGCCGGACCTGCAATCGGCCCGCATGTTTTGCGATATCGCACAGCCAGACGGCCAGCCCTCCATGGTGGACCCGCGCCATATCCTGCGCCGCCAGGTCACCGAGGCCGCCAACGATGGGTTCACCTGCATGGCCTCACCAGAAATCGAGTTCTATCTCTTCGAGCGCGGCCGCGAACTCACAGACTTGGTGCCCACGGACAACGGCGGTTACTTCGACCAAGCAACGCACGATACCGCCCCGCTTTTCCGCAGGAAGGCAATGCTAGCGCTGGAATCGCTGGGAATCGCCACGGAGTTTAGCCACCACGAAACCGCGCCGGGCCAGCAAGAAATTGACCTGCGCCATGCGGACGTGCTCACCATGGCCGATAACATCATGACCTTCCGGCATGTGATCAAGCAGGTGGCCACCAACTCCAATGTGCGCGCCACCTTCATGCCTAAGCCCTTTGAGCACCTGCCGGGCTCAGGCATGCACACCCACTTGAGCCTTTTTGAAGGCCAATCCAATGCTTTCCACGATCCGGATGATGAATTCTCTTTGTCCCAGACCGGCCGCCAGTTCATCGCCGGCATCTTGGAGCACTCCACGGAGATGTCCGCGATTGTGAATCAATGGACCAATTCTTATAAGCGCCTGATGTTCGGCAACGAGGCGCCGGGCGCAGCCACCTGGGGAGTATCGAATCGCTCCGCGCTGGTCCGCGTTCCCACCTACCGGCTTACCAAGGAAGAATCGCGCCGGGTAGAAATCCGCTCCATTGATGCCTCGATGAACCCCTACCTGGGCTATGCGGTGCTACTAGCAGCAGGCCTGCGAGGCATCCGCGAGGGCTACGAGCTCGATGAACCGGCCGAGGACGATGTCCACCAGCTCACCCGCCGCGAGCGCCGGGCAATGGGCTATAAGGATCTACCCACTAGCCTGGATCAGGCCTTGCGAGAATTTGAAAAATCCGAGTTCATGGCAGAAGTTTTGGGCGAGCACGTCTTTGAGTTCTTCCTGCGCTCCAAATGGGATGAGTGGCACCACTATCAGAGCCAAATCACCACCTTTGAGCTGCGCAATAACCTGAACTTCTAGGAGAATAATGCGTCCTGCTGCTGTGCCTTCACCGGCCACACTAGGTCTTACCCGCTCGCACGCTGCCCAGGATATTGAGCAGCTGGGGTGGAAGAATCCGGAATCAGCGGATCTGTTGTGGACCCTCGCTGCCGTGGGGGATCCAGACCTGGCTCTCAATAATCTGATCCGCATCTATGAACAAGCCCCAGAGCTAGATGATGCCGTGCGGTCCAATGAAACCTTGCGCGTGCGCCTCTTCGCCTTACTGGGGGCGTCGACCGCCTTTGGCGATCATCTCGCGGCACACCCTGAACTGTGGCGAGAATTAGAAAAACCCCTTCCTCAGCCCGAAGAGATGCTGCAAAGCTTGCTTGGTGCGGTCGATGCCCAGCCTGCGGACTTTGCTCACGACGTGGACCGGCCCGATCCGGCGCGCGAGGACTTGAGCGCGGCGGGTACTTACCGCGCCGGCGAGGGTGAGCATAAGAAGGCGCTGCGCACGACCTACCGCACTTTGATGATGCGCATTGCCGCCTGTGATGTGGCGGGCACCTTCCATTCACGCAAGGGCCAGACCAAGCTGCAGCCGGAGGTAGGATTCCGCCAGACTACGGCGCTGACCACCGCGCTTGCCGACGCCGCCTTAACCGCCTCCCTTGCCTGCGCCGTGCGCACCATCTACGGCGATGAACCCTTGGATGCACAGCTGGCAGTCATGGCGATGGGCAAGTGTGGCGCAGGCGAGCTGAACTATATCTCCGATGTGGACGTCATCTTCGTCGGCAGCGAGGCAACCCCTAGGGCCACGCGGCTAGCGGCGGAGTTTAATCGCATTGGATCCACCACCTTTTTCGAGGTGGATGCCAACCTGCGCCCGGAGGGAAAGTCGGGCGCGTTGGTGCGCACTTTGGAATCCCACGTGGCCTACTACAAGCGATGGGCAGAGACGTGGGAATTCCAGGCGCTCCTTAAAGCGCGCGCTATGACGGGCTACCTCCCACTAGGCCAGGACTATTTGGACCAGATTCGCCCGATGGTGTGGACGGCGTCGCAGCGCGAGTCCTTTGTTGAGGACGTACAGGCCATGCGCCGCCGCGTGCTGGCCAATGTTCCCGCAGAGCTCAAACACCGCGAGCTGAAGCTAGGCGTGGGCGGCCTGCGCGATATCGAATTTGCTGTCCAGCTCCTGCAGTTGGTGCATGGTCGCTCTGATGAGACGCTGCGCGCGCTTTCCACGGTGGAAGCGCTGGAAGCGCTGATTTCAGCGGGATACGTCGGCCGCGAGGACGGCACCCAGCTCATTGAAGCCTATGAGTTTTTGCGCCTGCTTGAGCACCGCCTGCAATTGGAGCGCTTCCGCCGCACACACACGCTGCCGGAAAAGGACGATGAAGAGGGGATGAAGTGGCTGGCGCGCATCGCCGGCTTTTATCCGCAGGGCACCAAGTCGGCGGCCGAGCGCATGCTATCGCACCTGCGCCGAATCCGTCTGCGGATCTCCGAGCTGCACTCGCGCCTGTTCTACCGGCCGCTGCTTAATTCCGTGGTCACCATGTCCGCCGATGAGCTCAAGCTGTCGCCGGAGGCCGCCAAGCTGCAGCTGGCCGCGTTGGGCTATAACCACCCCGACCGCGCATTCGAGCACTTGACCTCCTTGGCGGCGGGAACCTCGCGCAAGGCACGCATCCAGGCGATTTTGCTGCCTACCTTGATGGAATGGCTGGCTGATACCGCAGACCCCGATATGGGTCTGTTGAACTATCGCAAGCTCTCGGAGGCCGCGAACGATAGGTCATGGTTCTTGCGCATGCTGCGCGATGAAGGAATTGTGGGCCAGCGGCTCATGCACATTCTGGGTACCTCGCCGTTTACTTCTGATCTGATTATTAGCGCGCCGGATTCGGTTAAGCAGCTTTCCGACGGCGCCACTGGCCCCAAACTGCTAGAAACCAAGCCCGAACAGGTTTCCAAGGCGCTGGTCAATTCCAGCAAGCGCCACGCCGACCCGGATAAAGCGGTGGCGGTGGCGCGCTCGTTGCGCCGAGTCGAGCTGGCCCGCATCGCCAGTGCGGATTTGCTGGGCTTCATGCCGGTCAAGCAGGTGTGTCACGAGCTTTCCACAATTTGGGATGCTGTCCTTGAGGCTGCACTTCGCGCCGAGGTGCGTGCGTGGCGCCTGGCTAACGAGGACGCAGAGCCGCCAGCGCGCATCGCCGTCATTGGCATGGGCCGCTTGGGAGGCATGGAGCTGGGATTTGGCTCAGATGCGGATGTGCTCGTCGTAGCAGAACCTAGCGAACCGGCCGATGACTCTGGTGCGGAAGGGGAGGCCGTGAAGTGGGCCATCGGGATCGTCGATAAGCTTCGGCGACGCTTGTCTAAGCCTTCGGGCGACCCGCCGTTGGACGTCGATTTGGGCCTGCGCCCAGAGGGCCGCTCTGGTGCGGTGGCACGCACCATCTCCTCCTATGAGCGCTACTACCGCGAGTGGGGCGAGTCTTGGGAGCTGCAGGCTTTGTTGCGCGCGGCCTTCGTGGCTGGTGACAAGGAAGTAGGCGAGCGATTTATGTTCATGGTCGATAGCTTCCGCTACCCAGAAGGCGGCGCGAGCGCCTCGACCATTCGCGATATCCGGCGCATGAAGGCGCGCGTGGACAATGAGCGCCTGCCGCGCGGCGCGGACCGCAATACTCATACCAAGCTGGGGCGCGGTGCGCTCTCAGATATTGAATGGACCGTACAGCTCCTGACCATGATGCATGCTCACGAGTATGCCCAACTGCACGATCCGTCCACACTGCGCGTGCTCGACGCCTTGGAGGAAAACGCAATCCTCTCTGCCGAGCAGGTCTCGGACCTGCGCGAAGCCTGGCTTATGGCTACCGACGCCCGCAATGCACTGGTGCTCGTGCGCGGCAAGCGCGTCGACCAGTTGCCCGGGCCCGGTCCGCAGCTGGCCCAGGTAGCCGGTGCCGCTGGCTGGCCGCCGGAGGATAACCAAGGGTTTCTAGAAAACTATCTGAAACTTACCCGCCATGCCCGGAAGGTTGTAGATGAGGTCTTCTGGGGCGAGGAGGAATCCTTCGAGCATTCTTAGAGTTAGCCTTGAAAGTCCCCGATGCGCGCATTGTGGCCTTACTTTTTGCACTTTCGGGCTCTAAAGTGGGATGGGAACAAGAAAGGACTGGCTAGTTATGTCTTTTAAGCTGCAACTCGATGTGGACAACGCCACGGTGAGCGAACTATCCGCGCTGCTTTCTGCAGCGCGTGCCGCGGGCGTGCGCGATGGTGACGTCCTCCGCCTTGATGGCACCACCTTGACCGTCGAGGTCTCCACGCCGCGGGAGGAAAAGCCAGCGCCGCCGCGCCCAGAATCAGCACCGCACAATTCTCGCCAGGCCCCTCGCTCGTGGGGGCGTGCCGACCGCATAGGAGAGGCCACCATCCGCTCCATCATCGACGCCCTCAATGATCGCGGCGAGAACCCTCGCGGCAATGGCTACGGTTCCTTCGGCGATAGCGCTGGTTACCATGGCTAAAATCAGCGGAGTGTATCGACATAAGCTCATCTACCTGTGGGCCTTTGTAGCCGTGGCCGTCATCGTGGCCATCGCTGTCGGGGTGTGGGCCACCAACCGCGATAATCCCCCCAAGGGGACGAAGACGGTGGGCGAGGCCGTGGCTGGTGGGGTAGTCCAAGAAGACATGCCCGCACAGGTCAATGGTGCTATCAAAGGCGATGATTCCACCGACGCCAACCGCGTGACCTCCTTGGCGAAGGCGCTGGGCATCCCGCTCAATTCCGTCCCGCGGGATATTACCCAGACGGAAAACGGCAAATCCGATGTGCGCGTCTACCTCGAGCGCGAGCTCAACAGTGCGGTGGAGTCTGGTGACATCAGCGAATCCGATGAAAAGGCAGTCCTCGTAGCATTTGAGCGAGGCCTTGTGATGCCGGCTAGCGATGGCATCGTAGCCGAGAGCTACCCGGCAAACTAGCCCTTTATTTCCTCGCGAACTGGGCGCGAAAATTCAGGCAACCCGCAGCTAGGCGGCATGGCCTTGGCAGTAATTCTTCCTAAGGTAAAACATCACAAATTGGTAACGGGCACGGTGCTCGGTGCCGAAGCCTCTGGAGGAGACTATGACTTTCAAGACCACGCTGTCGACCGCGGCGGGAGTACTCGCCGCCATTGCCATCCCCATCACCGGCGGGGTAGGGGTGGCCTATGCCGTCAATACCGTGCCGGCCGATACCATCGCCCAATCAGTTCCGGCCGGCGACTTGGGCGACCACCTGAAAAACTTTGGCGCGGCGGCAGCGCAAGAAGATGCGCTGCGCGTACTCGATGAACTGAATTAACCTAGGGCCCATGCTGGTTGATGCCCTAAGCCTGAAGTTCAAGCCCGATGACTACCGCGCCGAGCTGCCTGTCTTCGACTACTTAGTTGATTTGGGCAGCTTCAAGCTGCGAAGCCCTGTCACCGTCTTCGTAGGTGAAAACGGCATTGGCAAATCGAGCTTGCTCGCTGGCGTAGCTAGTGATTTGGGCTGTTCACCTGCGGGCGGCCGCATGGATGACCCAGATGAAATCGTTCCTCGCAGCCCCATCCGCTGTGTTACAGACGAAGTTATCCAGCGTGCCTATTTCCTGCGCGCCGAAAAGCACGAGTACTTGATTGGACGTGGGGATTCAGCGGCCGAACGGGGCGGCCGTTCGACTCTTTCTCAGAACGTGGATTTGTCCCGCCGCTCGCACGGGCAATCCGTCTTTGACCTGCTCTATGAGCACATCAATGGCCAAGGTGTGTACATCCTGGATGAGCCAGAATCTGGGCTGTCCGTTATCCGGCAACTGGCCCTTGTAGGGGAAATTGCCCTAGCGGTTGACCGCGGTGCACAGGTCATTATTGCCACGCACTCGCCGATTCTTCTGGCCTGCCCTGGTGCGGACATTGTGGAGCTCAACGATACTGGATTTGAGCGCATCGCCTTCGACGAAGCGGAAGCCGTGGCGGCGACCCGGGAGCTTTTGGCGGACCCTGAGGGGACCATTCGCTTTATCCTCAACCCAGAGTAATCAACCGAGAGTTTCTAGGAAACCTCCACGATGGTGACAGAAGGCCCGTCTTCGCCCGCGCGACGGCGAAGGAAGTGGGTGATGACCACACCAATCATGCCTACTACCCAAACGGCTAGCACCGCAGCCGCGGCGGCAGTGAAATCCGGCATGGAGTAATCAGGGGCGTCGGAGGAGTGGTCCAACACCATTCCGAAGAGCTGCGCGCCCAACATGCCGGAGGTAAACCCGCCCATATTTCCCAAGCCCGTGGCTGTGGCCACCACCGAGCGGTCCATGCGCTCACGCACGATGTCGAAGCCATAGTTAGCCGTCGGCGTGCACAGCGCGGTAACGAAGGACACCACCAAAATTGCGGCCACACCGCTGTCGGTGCCAAAGGTAAAGAAAATCAGCCAGGTCAGTACGTGAATTGCTACGAACCCGAGGCTAAGCCACGGGCGGACATGCTGCGCGCGGGAGGAAATTTTGCCGTGCAAGGGGCCGACGATGACCAAGAATACCGCCAGCAAGGTGAGAACCAGGCTGGACTTGGCCTTGGACATCTCCATGCCCTGGGTCATCATGGGCATGCCCCAGAGCATGACAAAGACGATGAGCGGGAGCATGCCGATGTAGTGGATGAAGTAAGCCTGCCAGGCCACCGGCGAGCGGAATACCGTTTTCAAGCGGGCGGGGATGCTGGTGGCCTGCGAGTTGGGTGGTTCCTTCTCCGTGGGAATAATCCCCAACTTCTCTGGTGAGTCTGCCACCGCCACGATAGCGGCGATGGCTACCAAGATTCCTACCGCGCCAAGGGTAACGAAGGCGGCGGTCCATCCGGCCGCACCCAGCAACCACAGGAAGGGCACCGCGGAAATGAACTGACCCATTTGCCCCAACGACGACGTCACCTGGGTGAACATGGGGGTGCGGTGCAGTGGGAACCAATAGGGCAGGATGCGCATCACGGAGAGAAATGCCGTGGCATCGCCCGCGCCGATGAGAACGCGCGCGGCAATGGCTACGCCATAGCTGGTGGTAAAGCCCAAGACAACCTGGCCAATGCCCATAATGACCGCGCCGACCACGAGGAGTAGGCGCGGGCCAAATTTATCAATCAAGATGCCGGTGGGGATTTGGGCTAGGGCATACACGCCCAACTGCACAGAGGTAAAGACCGCGATACGGCCGGCATCGACATCGAAGCGCTCAATGGCATCCAAACCGGCCACCCCAAAAGAGGTACGGCCGGTAATCGCTACGAGGTAGACCGCCATGGCGGCTACCCAAATACCTAAAGCCTGAGTGGTAATGACTTCTCGGGGATTCGGATGCGACATGGCTGATACCTTACGCCTTAACTACTAAGATTCTTTTGTGTGAAGTACATTTCGACCCGCGATACCGCCCGTCAGCCCGCATCTTTTACAGATATTCTCCTCGGCGGGCTTGCCTCCGATGGCGGTTTATACCTGCCTGAGAGCTACCCACAGCTAGATTCCGCCACTTTAAATTCATGGCGCAGGCTCCTAGCGGATAAAGGCTACGCGGCGCTTGCGGCCGAGGTACTTAAGCTTTTCATTGACGATATTCCATCGCAAGACATCGAGGATATCGCCGCGCGCGCTTATACCAGCCCCAAGTTTGCGGACCCCGAAATCGTTCCCGTCACCGAACTAGGTGAGGGCCTTTTCATCGGCCATTTATCCGAAGGACCTACTGCAGCATTTAAGGACATGGCCATGCAGCTTTTGGGTGAGCTCTTTGAATACGAGCTCGCCCGCCGCGGTGAGACCCTCAATATTCTGGGCGCCACTTCCGGCGATACGGGGTCCTCTGCAGAGTATGCGATGCGCGGGCGCCACGGCATTCGCGTCTTTATGCTCACCCCGGCCGGCCGAATGACGGCCTTCCAGCAGGCGCAGATGTTTGGGCTGGATGACCCGAATATCTTTAACATCGCTCTAGATGGCGTTTTCGATGATTGCCAGGATGTGGTCAAGGCGGTATCGGGAGATGCTGATTTTAAGGCCGCCTACCGCATTGGCGCGGTCAATTCGATTAACTGGGCACGGCTGATGGCCCAGGTGGTCTACTACATTTCCTGCTGGCTCAAGGTCACCGAAACTGCCGATCAGAAAGTTTCCTTTAGCGTTCCCACCGGTAACTTTGGCGATATCTGTGCCGGCCACATCGCTCGCCAGATGGGCCTTCCCATTGATCGTCTTATCGTGGCTACCAATGAAAATGATGTGCTGGATGAGTTCTTCCGCACCGGAAACTACCGGCCGCGTCCAGCCGCAGAGACCATGGCAACCTCTTCGCCGTCCATGGATATCTCGCGCGCCTCGAATTTTGAGCGCTTTGCGTTCGACTTGCTCGGCCGCGATGCAGCCGAAACCGCGGAGCTATTCGGCACCAAGGTGAAAGAGGGCGGCTTTAGCCTCGACCACGACAAGATTGCTGCTGCCCGCGAGGACTATGGTTTCCTGTCCGGTTCCTCCAGCCATGCCGATCGCCTAGCCACCATCAAGGATGTACACGAGCGCTTTGATTACCTGGCGGATCCGCACACGGCCGACGGCATCAAGGTGGCTCGTGGCGCACAGCGCGAGGGGGTAAAGACTCCAATCGTGTGTCTGGAGACCGCGCTGCCGGTGAAGTTTGCCGAGACGATCACGGAAGCCATCGGCTCTGCCCCTGAGCCACCCGAGCGCTTTGCCGGCATCCTCGATGCTGAGCGGCACGTCAAGGACTTGCCTAATGATGCCGCGGCGGTCAAGGATTACATCACCACGTCGATTCAGAAAACGGAGGTTTAGACCATGGCCTTAGAAAATTTTGCCGGCCCGGAACACTACACCGAGTTTGATCCGGAAAAGTTCATCCGCGATCTCAACGCCCAGGCGGAGATGGATGCGGAAGAAGAGAACAAGGACAACGCCGGGAATGCGGACGCGGAGAGCAACTAGCGTTTTTGTAGTGTGCACGGCCGCGTTCCTTGCAGCCTGCAGCCCGGTGCGGGGTGGGGAAGAACCAAGTTTCTCCGCCCTGTCTTATAAAAACCTCATTCCTAACGAGTCCTATTCCCCAGCCGCGGCGCCGCTCGCTCCGGGCACCGCCTTAGATCTCTCCGGCGATGAACCGCGGCCGGGCGCCTACTTCAACTACCAGTCGTGTACCGCGGCATGGTCTTTTACGCTTGCCGACGCCCGCACGATCGCCGTTACCGCTTCCCATTGCGGCAAACCCGGCGATAAGGTCTGGGCCGGAACCGCCGACGGCGACTTTAGCTACCCCGCCGAACCTATCGGCGAGGTCATCTACTCTGATTTCTATTCCGAAGATAGCCACGACCTCGATGTGGCCTTTATCGAGATCACTGGCAGCGCTGAGTACTATGTCCCCGGGGTGGTGGACAATAGCGTCGCCACCTCCCTGGCTCACCTGCCGCATCAGGTGTGCAAGCTTGGCCGCGTGACCGATGAGACCTGTGGCACGCTTTCCCACGATGCAGAGATGGCGCAGCTGAACTCGGAGGGACTCCAGCGGGATTCGCTCGCCGCTAGGGCGCACGTATGCAGCACCAATGGTGACTCCGGTGGTCCGGTGTATGGCGAAGTAGAAGGAAAACAAACCATCGTGGGCGTGGTTTCCGGAACGACGCAGCGCCTCGAAGAAGGTCATACCTGCCAAACCACGCCGACGGACATGGAGCTGTCTTTCACGTTGGCCACCGATATTCAGCTTCTAGCTAAAGAGGTCTTGGGGCCCATGGCCTAAGTGCGCCGCACTGGTCTACGCTAGGTGGCATGCCGACTCCAGATTTTATTGTTCAGCTGCGCGAAAAGATTGGCCACGATCAGATCTTTGTGCCAGCCTGCAGCGCCATCATCATCCGCGATGTGCCGGCAGACGCCGCACTCTGGGAAGTCCCCTCCGTGCTGCTAGTAAAGCGCTCCGATAACGGTACGTGGACCCCGGTGGAAGGAATCTGCGAGCCAGGCGAGGAAATTACCACCACCGCGCTGCGAGAAGTCAAAGAGGAAGTCGGCCTTGACGCCAAGGTGGAAGCGCTATTGGGCGTGGGGCAGTCCGGACCAGTGACCTACCCCAACGGTGATGAGTGCACCTTTATGGGAACGGCGCTGCGCGTATCAGTAGCGGATGGCGCAGAGCCGGTCATCAGCGACGAAGAAAATACCGAGGCAGGGTGGTTCTCCGTGGCAAAGCTTCCCGATAGCGTGTCGCGCCGCCACCGCCTCATGATTGCCGACGCCGTAGCGCAGATGAAGCATCCCCGCGGTTTTGCCCCGCGCATGGGCTGGATGAAGCGCAGCGAGCAACCGGGACTGTAGGGCTAGTCTTCTGGGGCGTCGGCAAGCAGCCCGCACAACTGCTGCGGATCCTGGGCGGCGATGAGCTCTTGTGCAATGCAATCGCGCGCAGCGTCGATATCAGCTCCGTTGCCACACGCAATCACGGTATCGCCGATAGTAAGTAGGAGCTGTCCGCGCCGGGCTAAGTCATAAAAGAGCGGGCAGTCTTGTGCGCCCCAGCGCCAGGCCGTGGCGTAGAAGTCCCGCGCGCCTGTGCCAAGCCACGACGTCTCCATCAGCAGGTGGTCGCGGCGCAGATAGATGCCGTCTCGCTGCAGGCCAGCGAGTACGTCTCTCACCGCAGCCAGGTTGGCGCGCTCCCAGGCGATGAAGGTGATAGGGGAGCTATTATGCATCAGCGGCGCCGGCGACGATTGCCATCTGCGCGGCCACCGGAATAGGTGCGCACGGAATTCTCGCCGCCCTCGGACCCTAAGTCATCGATGCCCCAGGAATCTTCCGCATAGATTGCGTATTCCCTGCTCCAGTGCTCGCGCCGCGGTCGGGCCTCAGGCGTGCGGCGGCGTGTGCGGCGCTTGCCTCGTTCAAAGCTGGCGTCTCGCATAGCGGCTTAGCCTCCTTACTACCTTTTGGGCCCAGTCTTAATGAGCGGCTCTTCAGGGCCGGTTTCCTTCTTTCCTTCCCACACCCAGCTGAGGAAGCGGGTGGAGCACAGCATCCAGTGGGCGGTGAGGAGGACGGGAATGGTGAGCGCAATGGCGTCGATAAGCTCGGAGCCATTGACCAATGCCAGCTGGTGGCCACCCATGCTCACGGTTCCTGGCGGGAACGTGCAGGACCACCACGCCGGGGAGTACGGAACCCACCGTGCCACATTGGGATAGAAGGTAAACATCGCGTAGATGGACAGCGGAATGGCGATAATAAGCGCCGTAACGCCGTAATAGATGGAGACGGGGCCAGGGAAGAGAATCTGCATTGCCGTGGTGGACTGGCCCACCACGCCTAGCGGAACCCATGCGGTGGCCGATTTCGCGCCGGTGAAATCCACCTTGCCGTGCCATGCGGCCCAATACACGCGGGCGAAGGTGGGCACCGCCGTCACCAGGGACATGAAGAAAAATACCGTACCCATCACGTGGTAGAGCGGGCCGTAATCATTAGCCAGCCAACCGGAAACGGAAGCCGAAATCATAGGGCCGACCAGTGGCAAGCCCCAAGTGAACCTCGGTTCGCCATCAAAGCGCGTGAGCTGGATAGCCCACGTAATAACGGTAACCGGACCACCGATCCAAAAGCCCACGAGACGGAAGGTAGGGATATCCGTCAGACCGGAAAGCGCGGCACCGAGCGCCAAGATTCCGATGAAAAACATCGACCACTCCGCCATAGTGGTGCGCTCAAAACTAGGATGGCGGTAGCGCAAGAAGCCCGCGGTGAGAACGACAAAGATGACGCACGCGATGGCGGCAAAAATGCCGGCCAAGATCATCAATCCTTCTTCCACGAGCAGGCGCGAAACGATGGAGGTGCCCATGAGGCTGCCTCCCCACGCGGGGCCAGGGGCCGGGAGTTGGCGGAATCTATCAGTCACACCCACATGTTAATTTCTTTCGGTCGGGTTATCAGAATTTTGCTGTCGTTTTTGCTGGTGAGAACCCTCAACTGGCGCTGAATTAGGGGCAGGGGTCAAGACTTTAAGGATATGTGGCCGGGGTCGCATGAAAAGGGTCCGGAATACCAATGTGTGTTCATGCACCAAGAGGGCTATGAATGATGAGGATTCGCTATACCTTGGTGGAAAGCCGGAGTTCGTTTGACCAGCTCTATATACTCATCCAAAAATCCATCCCACGAATTAGTAAGAAAGAGAAAGTTATCAAGGGCTACAATTACTGCTAGTAGCGAGTTCTCGCCGTAATTTTGACCTAAAACTTTCTCAGCACGCCGTTTCGTAGCACTAGAAACTGAAGGTTGGTCCAAAACGAAACTGTTCCATAACCGAGCTGAGTGGGCACATTTATTTCTCACGAAGGTAAAAGAGCGCAATTGGCGCGCTAAATATTGTTTCTTTACGCCAAGAATGGAACAAGTCTTTGCGTAAACTTGGTTGTTGTCTTTTCGGAAGCTTATTGCTTTCGACAACGTACCAAAGGACAGAGCCTCGACGGCCACCCAAATTGGGACATCGTAAACCCACCTTTCAGCGTCGGACCCTGAGTCCTTTTGGTATTTATGGAGGTATGGTTCCTTAGACCGCTTGAGCTCACTGACAATTAGATCGTGTGTGGGCGGCATGGCCGGATTTGGTGGGCGCCGGTACGCAGTGGGCTGAAGATACTTCTCATAAGGAGAATGGATTTCACCTTCGCTGAGAGCAAAGGCCGTCCTGGCCGCAAGCTCTGCTTCTTGGAGCCCGCGGAGAAGGAGAGAACGAAGTTCGATGTCCAGCCGGTAGATATTAACTATTTCATCCCACTGGGTGCCAGGAAAGAATTTGGCTTCGTCACCGGCTAAGTTTTCTTGGAAGTACCGCATGTAGCCCGAAAAGCGGTAATAGTTTTGACGCTCAAGGAAATCTTTAGCAGATTTTTCGGAAGGAAGAATTAACCCACGGCGTTGAATTAAACTGACTTGCTCTTCAATGCTAAGGAACTTCTTCCTGCGGTTCATTGCTTCAGAATAGCAAAGCCCCCCTCTCATATTGAGCTGTTCCTATGGGAAGCTTGGAGGGGGTATCGATTGCCTAAAGTATAGCTCAAAATGCGCAATCTTAGTAATCATTTGCGCAAGGTTTTGCTCAAGTGCCATGCATTTGAAAACGCTGCGATAGTCAAACAACAAGGAGTGGGGCACCGCCAAGAACCAAGGACGCTTGTCAATGTTGGGTGCAAAATTTCTGAATCCAAAGTGCAAATAGATCTGCAAAGCCCCCAATCGGCACTCAGCAATTTGGGAGCCTAGGAAGGCGGAAAGCCGGTGGCGAGAGGGGGCGTGGGCAGGCGCAGCTCTAGCAGTCGAAGTACATCTCAAATTCCTGCGGGGTAGGACGCAGGCGAACCGGGTTAATCTCGTTCTCGTACTTGTAGTTGATGTAGGTCTCGATGAGATCCTCGGTGAAGACATCGCCTTCGGTGAGGAAGTCCATGTCCTCCTGCAGGGCCTTCAGGGAAGCCTCGAGGGAGGTCGGCGCCTGCGGGATGGACTCAGCCTCTGCCGGCGGCAGCTCGTAGAGGTCCTTATCAACTGGAGCGTGCGGCTCAATGCGGTTCTTTACGCCGTCGATGCCGGCCATCATCATGGCGGCAAAGCCCAAGTAAGGGTTGCCGGATGGGTCCGGAGCGCGGAACTCGATGCGCTTGGCCTTCGGGTTGGAGCCGGTAATCGGGATACGGATGGCGGCCGAGCGGTTGCGCTGGGAGTAGACCAAGTTAATCGGGGCCTCGAAGCCCGGCACCAAGCGGTGGTAGGAGTTCAGCGTTGGGTTAGTAAACGCAAGAACGGCACCGGCGTGGTGGAGGATACCGCCGATGTAGTAGCGGGCGATATCGGACAGGCCTGCGTAGCCAGCCTCGTCGTGGAAGAGAGGCTTGCCGTCCTTCCACAGGGACATGTGGGCGTGCATACCGGAACCATTATCGCCGGCCAGCGGCTTGGGCATGAAGGTTGCGGTCTTGCCCCACTGCGCCGCGGTCTGCTTAATCACGTACTTGAAGGTCTGAATGTCATCGCCCGCGTGCAACATGGAGTTGAAGCGGTAGTTGATCTCATTCTGGCCGGCGCCGACCTCGTGGTGGAAGCGCTCGATTTGGAAGCCAACCTTTTGCAGGTTCTCTACCATAGCGTCGCGTACCTCACCGTGCTTGTCATACGGCGCGGTGGGGAAGTAGCCGCCCTTCAGGCGGGTCTTGTAGCCGGTGTTCGGGGTGCCGTCGAAGTTGGTCTCGCTATCGCGGTTCCACCAACCTTCATCGGAATCAACCTCGTAGAAGCCGTGCTGGACGTCGGTGCCAAAGCGCACGGAGTCAAAGAGGTAGAACTCGGCCTCAGCGCCGAAGTTGCAGGTATCGGCAATGCCGGTGGACTGCAGGTACTCTTCCGCCTTGCGCGCGATGTTGCGCGGGTCGCGGGAGAAAGGCTCAAAGGTAAATGGGTCGTGGACGAAGAACTTGATGTTCAGGGTCTTGGCCGTGCGGAACGGATCGATATGCGCGGTGGCTGGATCCGGCAGCAGGGTCATGTCGGACTCATCGATGGTGGTGAATCCGCGGATAGAGGAGCCGTCGAAAGCAAGGCCATTTTCGGCATCTTCTACGGTGAACTCATCTGCTGGGATGGAAAAGTGGTGCTCGGTGCCTGGGACGTCCGTAAAGCGGATATCGACGAACTTTACGTCCTCGTCCTTAATAAATTGGACGATGTCCTGCACTGTCTCGAAAGACACGTTTGTCTCCTCGTTGTTGACCGGTGAATTGTCTCTCTATAGCCTACTAGGTTCCCACCGTCGGCATCGCGATTCCCCTCGTTTCACATCTCACTTTGTGCCCGCTAGATTGGTGAGCATGGCAGATAAGCGTACGTGGCTTGACGGGCCGAATATTCCGGGCGAATACGATGACATGGAAGGCCCTGGCCGCTGGCCGGGCGAAAAGCTCGGCCTTCCGGAGTCCGGGCCGGGATCACTGGCCCCCGTTGGCCGCCGTGCCGGCGCCGTGGCCATTGATTGGATCGTGTGCATGCTCATTGCCAATCTGATCCACATGTTCACCACGGAATTGGGCGGTGTGGCTTTCTTGGGCTACGCCCTGTGGGTCATCATGGGCATTGTCTGCGGTTGGCTCTTTGCCCGCACCCCCGGCATGCTGTTGCTGGGGATGGGCGTGGCGCGACTCGATGTCCCCGGTGTCCGCGTAGGCCTATGGCGCGCGGCGCTGCGCACGGTGCTCACTGGTGTGCTGTTCCCGGCGGCCATGGTTGATGCGGATGGACGCGGCATGCACGACCGCGCCACCGGCACCATCGTCATTCGCTCCTAAGGTGCCCGACTTTTCTGGGCATAAGAAAATCCCTGCTACGCCGTCGACGGTGTAGCAGGGATTAGCTTTAGGCGCTTATTTATTCTTCTTGCGCTGCTGGGCGCGGCGCATGCGGCGGTTCATGCCGGCCATGTTCTGGGCCTGGTGGGGCATAGGGCCCTTGGGCATGCCCGGGGTGGTACCCGGCATGGAATCCATGGCCTCGATGCGACGGATGTTGTCGTAGGTTTCGTTCTTATTGAAGTTGCGCGGCAGCTTCATGACCTTATTGCGCAGCTTGGATACGGGAACCTCGTCCTCGCCGTTGCCCACGAAGATCTCGTAGATGGGAACGCCGCCGGCGATCTTGTCTACACGCTTCTTAAGCTGGTTCAAGGTGGGGCGTACGCGGTTCTTATTGCCCTCGCAAACGAAGATGACGCCGGCGTTGCCGATGACGCGGTGGATAAGATCCTGCTGGCGGGTGGCGGCCACACCGGTCTTTACGGACCACACGATGCCCACGGTGTTGCGCAGCTGCTGTTCCAGCGCCCAGCCGGCAGCGCCCGGCTGGTCTTCTACGCGCTTGTACATATCGCGCTCAAGGCGGCGGGTAAAGAGGAACATGGCGAGCAACGCGCCAATGCCCAAACCGAGGATGAGCATGAACCACTCGCCGCCAAAAAGCAGGCCAATGAGGAAGAAGAGCAAGCCCATGCCCAGGAAGGCACCCAGCATGATGGGGATAAGCGCCTTATCCTGCTTGCGCTGCATATTGAATGCTTGCCACATTTGGGACCAGGTTTGCTTACGCTGCTGGCGCTTGGCCGCGCGTTCTTGCTTCTTTGCAGCCTTTAGTGCTGCCTTGTCATCTTTCGCCATGGCTCCTACTTTAAAGGTCAACGGGCATAAATGTTAAAACGGCCCACGCGAAAAGCGCAGGCCGTTATGAAAACGTTCGGTTTAGCGGATGGTGGCCGCCGCCGAATTCGCATTAGCCGGGGTCTTGGCCATGCGGGTGGTCACTGGAGTCTCTTCCGAGGGGCCGTACTTCTCCAGCAGGGTGGAGGCCTCTTGGGCGGTGGCACCCTGGGAGGTCTCGGCCAGGTGCTTGAGGTTTTCTGGAAGCTCGAAGCCGCGCTTTTCCATGGCCTGCACGTAGAGGCGGCCGGCGCGGTAGGACGAGCGCACCAGCGGGCCGGACATGACGCCGCCGAAGCCGAGCTCCTTGGCCAGCTTGGAGTGGGCGACGAATTCCTCTGGGCGCACCCAGCGCTCAATCGGGTGGAAGCGCGGGCCGGGGCGCAGGTACTGGGTGATGGTGATGATATCGCAGCCGGCAGAGCGCAGGTCACGCAATGCTTCCTCGACCTCATCCTCGGTCTCGCCCATGCCCAAAATCAGGTTGGACTTGGTAATCAGGCCATAGTCGTGGGCCTGGCGGATTACGTCCAGAGAGCGCTCGTAGCGGAAGGCCGGGCGGATGCGCTTAAAGATGCGCGGCACGGTCTCCAGGTTATGGGCGAAGACCTCTGGCTTAGCCTCGAAGACCTCCTCGAGCAGGTCCGGCTTGCCGGAGAAATCCGGGGTGAGGTTTTCCACGCCGGTATGCGGGTTAAGCTCGTGAATCTTGCGCACCACCTCGGCATAGAGCCATGCGCCCTCATCCGGGAGATCGTCGCGGGTAACGCCGGTAATGGTGGTGTAGTTAAGGTCCATTTCCCGGATATTTTCGGCCACGCGGCGCGGCTCGTCGCGGTCGAGTTCTTCCGGCTTGCCGGTGGCAATATCGCAGAAGTCGCAGCGGCGGGTGCACTTATCGCCACCGATAAGGAACGTAGCCTCGCGGGATTCCCAGCACTCGTGGATATTCGGGCAGCCTGCCTCTTGGCACACGGTGTGCAGGGAGGCGCCGGCCACGCGGGACTTCATGTCCTCGTAGCCCGGGCCGGTGCGGACCTGGTTGCGAATCCAGCGTGGCTTTTGTTCGATGGGTGACTCCGCATTCTTCTTTTCAATGCGGAGCATCTTGCGTCCTTCAGGCTTTACAGTCACAAAAACTCACTTTATCGGTTGATGGTGGTGATGGCTAATAGCTCTTCTAGGTATAAGTCGCCAGGGTCACATCCTATTCCGCGCCAGCCCCGAACGAGGGCTAGTGCCGCGCTTGCCGACGCCTCTCCCGTGCCCTTTCATTGGCCAGCTTCGTGGGATCCGGGGCTGAGCCGAAGGTGTGGTCGGCAACGATGAGGCGGCCCGAGAGGGCGTCGTCCAGCGCTTCCAACAGCGGCTGGGTGGCGTCCTCGAGGCTGACCTGGTGGCCCAGTTCCAGAGACAGGGTGGTCACATCGGCGTCATCGATGCCGCAGGCCACAATGTGGTCGTAATAGTCCAACGTATTGCAGCAATTGAGCGCCAAGCCGTGCATGGTCACCCCGCGGGTAATACGGATGCCCAGCGCGGCAATTTTGCGGTCGCGCTTCGGGGCAGCCGGATCCTTGGCCTGGGTGGTGGAGGGGACCCATACACCCGAGCGGCCGTCGATGCGCCCAGCGGTGGTCACCCCCATCTGGCGAACCGTCTGGATGGTGGCTTCCTCCAAGCGGCGGACATAGTCGACGACGTCGACAGGCTCTGCCAGCTTGACAATGGGATAGATAACCAGCTGGCCCTCGCCATGCCAGGTAATGCGCCCGCCGCGGTCCACGGTGATAACGGGCAGGCCATTATCCGGCATATCCTCTGGCTGGGTGCGCTTGCCGGCGGTATAGATATTGGGATGCTCGACCACGAGCACCACGTCGCCCTGCTCGCCCTTGGCGCGGGCGGCCGCTACCTCGGCCTGGTAATCCCACGCCTCCTGGTAGTCCATCCGGCCCAGGAAACGGACCTCTAGTGGCTTATCGGAGGCGCGGATAGAGCGCTCGGCGGGGAAGAAAGGATCGCGTGGTGCAGTCATAGCCTCAAAGTTTCCTCTGGTGCGGTGGGCAAAGCAAAGCGGGAGGATGCGCGTGGCACACCCTCCCGCGTGGGGCCGAATTAGTCTAGGCCGTTAGCGGATGCGTAGGCGGCGGCATCCATGAGCTCGCCGGCCTCATCTACCTCGACCTCGAAGAGCCAGCCCTCACCGAACGGGTCGTTGTTGATGACCGCGTAGTCATCGTGCACGGCCTCGTTGACGGCCTTGACGGTGCCGGTGACAGGGGAATAGAGGTCAGAGACGGACTTGGTGGATTCGACTTCGCCGCAGGACTCGCCGGCGGTGACGGTATCGCCCACCTCCGGTAGCTCGGCAAAGACAACCTCGCCCAGGCGATCGGCAGCGACGGAGGTAATGCCGATGCGCACGGTAGCGCCTGCGACGGCGTCAGCGGTGGCGTTGACCCACTCGTGGTCTTCGGAGTAGGAGAAATCTTGTGGAAGGGTAGCCATGGTGATGTAGTCCTTTCGGGCTGGTTGAGAAAGTGTTTACTTATCGCGCTTGTAGAACGGCAACGCGGTTACTTCAAAAGGATAGCGCTTGCCGCGGATCTCTACCTCGACTTCGGCGCCGGGCTCGAGTTCAGCGCTGGTTTCCAGCAGCGCGATGGCCACTGGGTGTCCCAGGGTGGGGGAAGGCTGGCCGGAGGTGACCGTTCCGACCTTCTTGTCTCCCACGAATACTTCGGCTCCGGCGCGCGCGGCGCGGCGCTGCGTGGAGGTGAGACCGGTGATAGCCACCTGTGGGCCGTCGGCGGCGCGCTGGCGGATGACCTCGGCGCCGACGAAATCGGCCTCCTTCTTGGCAAAGGCACGCGCCATGCCCGCCTCTACCGGGGTGATATCGCGAGAGAGCTCGTTGCCGTAGAGCGGCATGCCGGCCTCGAGGCGCAGGGAATCGCGGGCGGCAAGACCGCACGGCTTGAGGTCGTATTCCGCGCCGGCCTTGAGCAGTTCTTCCCACAGCTGTGGGGCATCGGAGTTATACACGATGAGCTCGAAGCCATCCTCACCGGTGTAGCCGGTGCGCGCGATAATGGCGAAGGTGCGCGCTACCTTGCCCATGGTGGCAGCGTAGTAGCCGAGGTTATATACCTCGTCCTGCTTATTGTCTTCTACCAGCGGGACGAGGATTTCTGCGGCCTTAGGGCCCTGGACGGCGATCATGGCGACGTCACGGGACTCGTTCTTCAGGGAAACATCGAAGCCCTCGGCGCGCTTATTGAGCTCGTCCCACACGGTATCGGCGTTGCCGGCATTCGGGACGACGAGGAATTTGTCCTCTTCAAAGCGGTAGGTAATCAGGTCATCGATGATGCCGCCGTCTTCAGCGGTAATCATGGAGTACTTGGCCTTGCCCACCTTGAGGGGCTCGAAGTTGGAGATGAAGGCATAGGACAAGAACTTGCCGGCGTCGGCGCCGTTGACCCAGATTTCGCCCATGTGGGACAGGTCAAAGAGGCCAGCGGTGCTACGCACCGCGCGGTGCTCATCCAGCTCATTCTGGTACTTCAAGGGCATATTCCACGGGCCGAAGGCCGTGAAGGTGGCGCCGAGCTTGTCGTGCTCGGCATGGAGCGGGGAGGTGAGTAGTTCGGTCATGGTTACTCCTCAGAATCGTCGATGTCGAAAGCTTCTGGTGGTGGGCAGCTGCAGACCAGGTTGCGGTCGCCGTAGGCCTCGTCGATGCGGCGCACCGGCGGGAAGTACTTGTAGCTGTGGCGCAGGGATTTCACAGGCCACGCTGCCTTTTCGCGGCTGAAGGAGAACTCCCACGCATCGGCGCCTACGGACTCCGCGGTAAATGGTGCGTGGTGGATAACGGAGCCCTCGTAGGACACCTCGCCGTCGATGATCTCTTGGATCTCGGCGCGGATGGTGCGCATGGCCTCAATGAAGCGGTCCAGCTCGCCCAAGTCTTCAGACTCGGTGGGCTCGACCATGAGGGTGCCGGCCACCGGGAAGGCGAGGGTCGGGGCATGGAAACCAAAGTCCACGAGGCGCTTGGCTACGTCAGCGGCGGTGACGCCGGAGGCGTCGGTAAGCGCGCGCAGATCAAGGATGCATTCGTGCGCAACCAAGCCAGCATTGCCGGTGTAGAGCACCGGGAAGGAATCTTCCAAGGACTTGGCCAGGTAGTTCGCACCCAAGATCGCGTGTGCGGAGGCCTGGGCCAGTCCCTGCGCACCGGTCATAGCTAGGTACGCCCAGGAAATCGGCAGCACACCAGCCGAGCCGTACTTGGTATTGGTAATTGGCACGCCCTGGCCTACCGGGGTAGCGGTGGTGGCATCCAGCTGCGGATCCGCGGCGTTGGTGGGCAGGAAGGGGATGAGGTGCTCGGCTACTGCGACCGGACCCACGCCCGGGCCGCCACCGCCATGCGGAATGGTAAATGTCTTGTGCAGGTTGAGGTGGGAAACATCGCCGCCGAATTGGCCTGGGCGGGCCCAGCCGGTCAGCGCGTTCATATTCGCACCGTCGATGTAGACCTGGCCGCCCACCGCGTGGACCTTATCGCATACGTCGCGAACCTCGGGGTCAAAGACACCGTGGGTGGACGGGTAGGTCACCATAATGCCGGCGATGTGGTTGCCGTGCTTGGCAATCTTGTCATCCAAATCTGCCAGGTCAATAGAGCCATCCTCGGCGGTCTTGACCACAACAACGCGCAGGTTAGCCAGCGTTGCCGAGGCCGCATTGGTACCGTGCGCGGAAGCTGGGATGAGCACTACATCGCGCTCGTTAT
The DNA here is from genome assembly GCF_039907195.1 of Corynebacterium sp. c3Ub_189. Classification (NCBI taxonomy): domain Bacteria; kingdom Bacillati; phylum Actinomycetota; class Actinomycetes; order Mycobacteriales; family Corynebacteriaceae; genus Corynebacterium; species Corynebacterium sp. c3Ub_189. Next base: position 39,196 of record NZ_JASBOF010000014.1, read on the forward strand.
CGCCATTGGCTACGTGGTAGCGGCGGATGGCCAATAGACCCGCCAGCTCGCCCTGGGAGCCGGCATTGGGCTGGATGGAGACCTTGGCGTAGCCGGTGACCTCGGCCAGCCAGCCTTCAATTTCGTCTACCAAGGCGCGCCAGCCGGCGGTCGTTTCCTCTGGTGCGTAGGGGTGGATGCCCGCAAACTCCGGCCAGGAGATGGGTTCCATGGCGGCGGTGGGGTTGAGCTTCATCGTGCAGGAGCCCAGCGGAATCATGGTGCGGTCGAGCGCCAAGTCCTTATCGGCTAGCTTGCGCAGGTAGCGCAGCATCTGGGTCTCGGAGTGGATGCGATTGAAGATCTCGTGCTGCAGTGGCTCCTCGCCGCGCTGCAGGTTCTCCGGCAGAGCAAAGTCGGCCTCAGCGGCATTGGCGCCGAAGGCGTGGGCGAGCTTGGCGACGTCCTCCTTGGTCGCCGACTCACCAAAGGACACCGATACCTTGTCCTCGCCGATGGTACGCACGAGGTAGCCCTCCTTCTGGAGGTCAGCCTTGATGGTGGCGGCGTCTACGCCGGCGACAGTAACGGTATCGAAGAAGTCCTCGGACACGAGTTGCTTCCCGGCATCCTTGAGGGACTGTGCAAAGGAGGAAGCGAGCGCGTGGACGCGCTGGGCAATGGCCTTGAGACCTTGCGGGCCGTGGTAGACGGCGTACATGGAGGCGACGTTGGCCAGTAGTGCCTGCGCGGTACAGATATTGGAAGTGGCACGTTCGCGGCGAATATGCTGCTCGCGGGTCTGCAGTGCCAGGCGGTAAGCGGGGCGCCCATCCGCGTCCTTGGACACGCCTACGATGCGGCCAGGCATCTGGCGCTTCAGCTTTTCCGTGACCGCCATGTAGGCAGCGTGCGGGCCGCCGAAGAAGAGTGGAACGCCAAAGCGCTGGGAAGAACCGAGCACAATATCGGCGCCCAGCGAGCCAGGTGCCTCCAGCAGGAGCAGCGAAAGCGGGTCAGTGGCCACGGTAGCCAGTGCGCCGCGAGTGTGCAGCTCCTCGATGATGGTGGAGGGATCGAAGATATCGCCCTCGGTACCGGTGTAGGCGATTACTGCGCCGATGAGATCCTCGCCCACGAGGCCTTCGCGCAGGTCTACGATTTCTACCTCGAGGTCAATCGCGCGGGCGCGCTCCGCGGCGACGGTAAGCACCTGCGGGTGCAGGCGAGAATCCAGCACCACGCGGCGCCCCTTCTTGACCGCGCGGGACATAAGCCCCACGGCTTCCGCGGTGGCGGAGGCCTCATCCAGCAAGGATGCATTCGCGATGGGCAGACCGGTCAGGGACTCAATCATGGTCTGGAAGTTCAACAGCGCTTCAAGACGACCCTGGGAGATCTCTGGCTGATACGGGGTGTAGGCGGTGTACCATCCCGCATCTTCCAATAAACCGCGGCGGATGACCGCGGGAGTGAGGGTGTCAGAAAAGCCTTGTCCGTAGAAGGACTTCAGCACGGTGTTTTGGTTGGCGTACTCCCGCAATGTAGCCTGCGCCTCATCTTCCGAGAGTGCCTCAGGAAGCTGAGGCAGTTCTGCGGCGCGGATCTTTGACGGAATGGCGGCATCGACCAGCGCGTCCACGCTGTCGTAGCCTACCTTCGCAAGCATGGTGGCCTGCTCCGCAGAATCCGGCCCTAGGTGGCGGGAGATGAATTCCATGTCAGTGAGACTCCTTAATAGGGGGACAGTGGCTGTAACCGCCCCAATTATATGTTTAACAATGGGTGAGCCGATCCCGCTTTGGAAACTTTTATGCAGCGCGTCACTGTATAGAACTGCGCCCAGTGCGCTCACCATGGGCTTAGGGGCAAGGCACCCTCAACACCTCGAATAAAAAGGGATGGATTAGTCCGCCGTTTTCGGATCCGTCACCCCCACTTGGCACCCCAGACATAGCTAAAGCCTCTTAGCCCCGCGGTGGGGCTAAGAGGCTTTAAGCGGCGATAGAACCTTTAGACTTCGAGGTCTGCTTGGAAGTCTGCGGTCTGCAGGCGATCCTTGATGGTGGTGATGAAGCGGCCTGCGTCCGCACCGTCAACTACCTGGTGGTCGTAGGTGAATGGCAGGTAGCACATCTGGCGGATGGCGATGGCGTCCTGGCCGTTCTCGTTGACAACAACCGGGCGCTTTTCGATAGCCGCGGTGCCCAGGATGCCGGCCTGTGGCGGAACCAAGATCGGGGTATCGAGCATGGCGCCCTCGGAACCGATGTTGGTCACGGTGAAGGTAGCACCGGTGAGATCGTTCGGCTTCAGCTTGTTATTGCGGGCCTTATCAGCCAGCTCTGCAATCTGCTGAGCGATCTGCGGCAGGGTCATGTCCTGTGCCTTGTGGATGACCGGGGTGAGCAGGCCCTTCGGGGTGTCAACGGCGATAGCGATGTTGACGTCCGAGTGGTAGGTCATCTCCTTGGTCTCTGGGTTATAAGACGCATTGACGTTCGGGTGGGAGACCAGAGCCTCGGCGGTAGCCTTCACGATGAATGGCAGGAAGGACAGGTTGGCACCGTGCTTGTCGATGAACGCCTGCTTGTTCTTCTTGCGCATATCCCAGATGGCAGTCATGTCGACTTCCTGGACGTGGGTCAGCTGCGCGGAAATCTGCAGCGCCTCGACCATCTTGGCGGCGGTGATTTCGCGGATGCGGTTGACCTTCTGGGTGGTGCCGATGAGCTCCTGCTTGGCCGGATCCACGGACTTGGTGGACCAACGTGCGCGTGGGGAGTTATCGGACTGTGCGCCAGACTTGGCAGGTGCATCGCCCTCGCCAGCAGCGGCGAGCACGTCCTGCTTGCGGATGCGACCGCCCACGCCGGTGCCCTCAACGGTGTTGAGGTCTACGCCGTGCTTTTCAGCCAGCTTGCGTACCAGTGGGGTGACATAAGGAACGTTGTCGCCATTGTTGACCTTGGCAGAGGTGTTCAGGGAGGAATCCTGCTTGGACTCCTTCTTCTCCTCAGCCTTCGGTTCTGGCTTCTTCTCTTCCTTTTCTTCGGCCTTTGGCTCTTCCTTCTTTTCTTCCTGTGGCTCTGGCTTGGCCTCGGAGGAGGATGCGGTGGCGTTTTCGTCGCCGATGCGGGCGATGACTTCGCCTACCTCGATGGTGTCGTCCTCGTCTGCGAGGATTTCTACCAGGGTGCCTGCTACTGGGGAAGGAATTTCGGTGTCGACCTTGTCGGTGGAGACCTCGAGCAGTGGCTCGTCTACCTCGACGGTGTCGCCTACGGACTTCAGCCACTGCGTGATGGTGCCCTCGGTGACGGATTCGCCGAGTTCTGGCATTTCCACGTCGGCTGCGTCGCCGGAGCCGCCGTTGGAGGAGTCAGCCTTCGGTTCTGGCTTCTTGTCTTCCTTTGCTTCGGCCTTGGGCTCTTCCTTCTTTTCTTCCTGTGGCTCTGGCTTGGCCTCGGAGGAGGATGCGGTGGCGTTTTCGTCGCCGATGCGGGCGATGACTTCGCCGACCTCGATGGTGTCGTCCTCGTCTGCGAGGATTTCTACCAGGGTGCCTGCTACTGGGGAAGGAATTTCGGTGTCGACCTTGTCGGTGGAGACCTCGAGCAGTGGCTCGTCTACCTCGACGGTGTCGCCTACGGACTTCAGCCACTGCGTGATGGTGCCCTCGGTGACGGATTCGCCGAGTTCTGGCATTTCCACGTCGGCTGCGTCGCCGGAGCCGCCGTTGGAGGAGTCAGCCTTCGGCTCTTCCTTCTTTTCTTCTGCTTCTTCCTCGCCCTTGTCAGCGGAGGAGTCGTTGGATGCGGAGCCTGCCTCATCCTCGTCACCGATGATGGCGATGACCTCGCCGACCTCGATGGTGTCATCCTCGTCAGCCTTAATTTCAATAATGGTGCCGGCTACGGGGGAGGGGATTTCGGTATCGACCTTGTCAGTGGAGACCTCGAGCAATGGTTCGTCGACCTCGACGGTGTCGCCTACGGACTTGAGCCACTGCGTGATGGTGCCTTCGGTTACGGATTCGCCCAGCTCGGGCATCTCAACGGAGTTCGCCATGAGTTATAAGACTCCTCGAAAGTTGGAAGTGTTCTATCGCTACCCGACAATCTTACAGCGTGATGCTCACCCTCGTGCAGATGTGGGGTTAGTAACTACCCTCCTTCCGGGTAAGCTAGGGAATTATGTTCAACCCTTTCCGCCGCAACAAGTCCAGATCGTCACTGCGACCACCCCGCGGACCGGGGGAGACCATCCGCCCGGAAGACGCGCAGGATCTGCAACAATGGGCCGCCGGAAAGGTATATGTAGAGGCCTTTGTGGAACCGGAAACTGTAGTCAATGAGATGTCCGTTGTCGTTGTGGATGAACACGGCGATTTTATCCGGCGCCGTATTGGCGGGCCGAAAGGAATTGATGCGGTGGCCAAACTTTTGAGCTGCGATATTTATGACGTGGAAGAAACCGGCTATCCGCAGCGCATGCGCGATCGAATGGAGAGGCAGCGCATCTTGCGCAAAAGGGAAGAACAAAGGCAACGCCGCGCCCGATTTGAGCGCGGCGAAAATCCCGATACAGGGCGAGAGCTAAGCTAGGTCAGCATCCTCGCGTAAATAAATTTGAGACCCGTTGCGGCGGAATTCGGCGGATTTTTCCTGCATACCTTCCTGTGGTGCTGGGCCGTGGGCTGCCGCACGGACCTGCTCGCCCAGCGTCGGCATGCCGAGCTCGGCCATTTGCCCGCCGAACATCTCGCGGATGTCTTGGCTAATGCGCATGGAGCAGAACTTCGGCCCACACATGGAACAAAAGTGTGCGGTCTTTGCTGGCTCAGCAGGCAACGTTTCATCGTGATAGGCCTGAGCGGTCTCTGGGTCGAGGGAGAGCGCAAATTGGTCATTCCAGCGAAATTCAAAGCGGGCCTTGCTCATGGCATCGTCCCATGCGCGGGCGCCTGGATGTCCCTTGGCAACGTCCGCTGAGTGCGCCGCAATCTTATAAGTAATGACACCAGTTTTTACATCATCGCGGTTGGGCAGTCCCAAGTGCTCCTTCGGCGTGACATAGCACAACATGGCCGTACCACCCATTGCGATATGGGCGGCACCGATGGCGGAAGTGATGTGATCATAGCCAGGGGCGATATCGGTAACTAGAGGGCCCAGGGTATAGAAGGGGGCATCTGAAGCCCAGTCCTGTTCGAGTTCGTTGTTTTCTTGAATCATGTTGAGCGGCACGTGTCCGGGGCCTTCCACCATGACTTGGACGTCATACTCCCAGGCGCGGCGGGTAAGTTCGCCGATAGTCTTTAGCTCTGCAAATTGGGCGGCGTCGTTAGCATCGGCAAGGCTGCCGGGGCGCAGGCCGTCGCCAAGCGAAAATGCAACATCGTATTGAGCGAAAATCTCGCATAGCTCATCGAAGTGCTCGTACAGAAATGACTCTTTGTGGTGAGCAAGGCACCATCCCGCCATGATGGAGCCACCACGGCTGACAATGCCGGTCACGCGATTGCTTGCTAGCGGTACATACGCCAAGAGCACACCGGCGTGAATGGTCATATAGTCCACACCCTGTTCGCATTGCTCGATGACGGTATCGCGGAAGATTTCCCAGGTCAGATCCTCTGCCACGCCATTGACCTTTTCCAATGCTTGGTAAATGGGCACGGTGCCAATGGGAACTGGGGAATTGCGGAGGATCCACTCGCGGGTGGTGTGGATATCGTCACCAGTGGAAAGATCCATCACGGTGTCCGCGCCCCACTGGGTAGCCCAGCGCAGTTTGGACACTTCTTCCTCGATGGAGGAGGTAACCGCGGAGTTACCAATATTGGCGTTGATTTTGGTGAGAAATTTTCGCCCAATGATCATGGGCTCAGACTCGGGGTGGTTGACATTATTAGGGATAATGGCGCGGCCGCGAGCTACCTCAGCGCGAACGAATTCCGGATCGCAGTGCTCACGCAGTGCTACGAATTCCATTTCGCGGGTGATGATTCCTTGGCGAGCGTAGTGCATTTGAGTTACGCGGCGCCCGGGCTGAGCCTTAAGCGGCGGGCGCTTAGAGCCTTTCCACTCTTGGGAAGACGCCCCGCGGCGCTGTGCGGCACGTCCATCGTCAGCCAGCTCGCGGCCGCGACCGGCGTACTCTTTGGTATCTCCGCGCTCGCTAATCCACTCGCTGCGCAGGGCCGGTAGCCCCACTTCAGGTGCGCATTCTGGCCCACGCGTGCGGTAGACGCGGAAGGGCTCATTGGGGCCTTGTGGGGAATCATCCAGTTGGATTTCGGTCTCTGGAACTTCTAGACCGTCGTGGTGAATGGGGGAATAGGAATGCTTAGGGTGGTTTTCTGGGGCAGCCGTCATGGCAAGCGCTCCTCTCTTCCTTCGTAGGTATTAACCAAACAGGTTCGAACGGTCTATGCGCAGCTTTAGCGCACTCTCAGCCCGTGCTCGGGCACCCGTGGGGACGCAGATCACCCTATAACAATCGTCTCGCATAGCGCAGAGCTTTCGCCATTTGGGTGGAGACGTATTTGTCGAGGTGAGGTAGTAGGAGCCTTGGTGGCACAATTCAACAGGAAACTTTCAGGTACCTGACACCCGGATCCAATATCGGCATTCCATACTTAATTCATGCGTTTGAGAGAGCGCATGCGAGAGAGATAGAGAGAACCCCTCCTGTTTCCAGAGGGTGGCTGCATTAGCCGATACATGGAAACACCTTGTAGAGAGACGCCAGCGGCCCTCGGACCAGATTCGGTTCGAGGGCCGTAGGCGTCTTCATGTGTTTAGCAGATGGTGGCGCCGGCAGCGGCTAACTCTTGCAACGCGGCTTCGCCGCGTGCTTCGTCCACTGGGGAGCAATACTCACGCAGCACTCGGACGGTAAAGCCCTCTTTAAGGGCGTCGGCAGCCGTGGCACACACGCAGTGATCGGTGGCAATGCCCACGATATCCACGGCGTCTATGTGGCGCTCGCGCAACCAGTCGGCGAGCAAGGTGCCGTTCGCAGCGCCCTCGAATCCGGAATAGGCGGCGGTGTATTCGCCCTTGCGGAAGTAGGCTTGCGCCGGCCCGATGGCCTCATGCATGGCTGCCCCGTGGGACTCGGCTACGCAGTGCACCGGCCAAGAATCGACAAAATCCGGGTCCGTAGAAAAGTGAGAACCCGGATCGATGTGCCAATCCTGCGTGGCTACGACGGTTTCGTAATCCCGTTGCAGGGTAGCGATTTTTACAGCGACCTCGTTGCCCCGCTCGGTGCCTAAGGCGCCGCCGGGGCAGAAGTCATGTTGCACGTCAACGATGATTAAAGCAGGCTTCATGCTTCTAGGATTCTAAACGCACTAAGCCTGTTGTGGTGCTACTTTAATTCAGCAATCTCGCGCAAGGCGGCAACCACCGTGCGGGTGGGCACGCCGGTGCCCATCTTTGGGGTGTATCCATAAGCGCCCGTGGTGTTGAAGGAAGGGCCAGCCACATCGATATGGGCCCATTCGATTCCCTCGCCCACGAAGTGCTGGAGGTAGGTGCCGGCGTATTCCATGCCGCCCTCACGCTTGGCGTTGATATTGCGGATATCGGCGCTGGCAGATTTCACTGATTCTTCGTGTTCTTCCAGGAGCGGCATGGCCCAAGCCTTCTCGCCCACCTCGCGGCCGATCTCGGCCATGCGATCGCGGAATTCTTCCGAGCCCATCACGCCGGCGGTGCGCTCACCCAGGGCGACCATCTGGGCGCCGGTCAAGGTCGCGGTTTCGATGAGGAAATCGGGGTTGTCCTCGCTGGCGCGCGCAATGGCGTCGGCAAGCACGAGGCGTCCCTCCGCGTCAGTGTTGAGTACCTCGGAGGTAATGCCGCCGTAGTGGGTGATGACGTCACCCGGGCGGGTGGCATCGCTGCCCGGCATGTTTTCTGCCAGCGGCAGGGTAGCGGTGATACCTACCTTGAGGTTCAGCTTTGCCGCAGCGATGATGGCCGCGGCCATTGCAGCGGAACCGCCCATGTCAGAAATCATGTCCCACATCTTGGCGCCCGGCTTCAGGGAAATACCGCCGGTATCAAAGGTAATGCCCTTGCCTACTAGGGCGACGTGGCGCTTGGCTTTCTTCGGCTTCCAGCTCAAGCGGACCAAGCGCGGCGGGCGGGCGGATCCGCGGCCGACGGCCATGATGCCACCAAAGCCCTGCTTTTCCAGCGCCTTTTCATCCAAGACCTCTACCTCAAGGCCGGCCTCTGCCGCTTGGGCAGACAGGAACGCCGCGTAGGTTTCTGGATAGAGCAGATTGGAAGGGGTATTGACGAGGTCGCGGGCGATGAGGACGGACTCGGCGGTAATTTTGGCGCTGTCGAACTCCTTTTGAGCGGACTTCTCCGCCACCACGGTGTAGGTGGTGGTCTCCGCTGCCGACTCGGAGCGCAGGCCAGAATACTTATAGCCGCCGAGGATAAGGCCTTCTACCACTGGGGTGATTCCAAAATCGCCCAGGGAGGTGGCTACGGCCCCCACCTTGGTGATAGAGCGGGCGGCTTGGCCGGCAGCGCGGCGCAGCGTCTCATCGTCAACTTCTTCCGCATCGCCCAAGCCAACGGCGATGATGGATGCTACGCCCGCCTTGGATGGGGCCGGCACGCGCGTGACCTCACCGGCCTTGCCAGAGGCCCCTACGGCCACCAGTGCTTCATAAGTGGAGCGCAGCGCCGCGCCCCCAAGCAGATCGGTGCCTGGCAGCTCTAGGCCGCCTTCGCCCTCGAAAGCGGCGATAAGTAGAGCTTCCGCCTTCTTAGGAACCTTCTTTCCCAGCTTTACCTGGGGAAAGTGGCCGCGTGCTGGTAGATCGGACTGTGCCATTTGTCTCCTCCTTTGTGGAAAGGCTTATCAATCTTCCCACCACTGTACCGCGCGGCGATGAACTTATTCCTGCCTTGCTATAGATAAAGGGGTAGATTGTGGGCATGCTTGATTACACGATTACTCGTACCGATAACCCCACCTCCGCGGAAGAATTGAGCGACATCCTCGCCAACCCCGGCTTTGGCAAGCACTTTACAGACCACATGGTCACCATTGACTGGACCGAAGAAAAGGGGTGGCACAATGCTCAGGTGCGCCCGTACGGACCGATGACCATGGAACCTGCCACCAACGTATTCCATTATGGGCAGGCAATCTTTGAAGGCATCAAGGCCTACCGTCAGCCGGATGGTTCTATCGCTACTTTCCGGCCGGACCACAATGCGCAGCGCTTAATCAACTCCGCTGAGCGATTGGCTATGCCGGAGCTTCCGCAGGAGGAGTTTATTGAGTCCCTGCGCCAATTGGTGGAGGTGGATCAGGACTGGGTACCAGAAGCCGGCGGGGAAGCAGCGCTGTACCTGCGCCCGTTTATGATCTCCACCGAGGTCTCCTTGGGCGTTCACCCCGCCAATTCCTACCGCTACGTGCTCATTGCCTCCCCAGCGGGTTCCTACTTCAGCGGCGGAATCAAGCCGGTTTCGGTGTGGCTATCCACTGACTACGTGCGCGCAGCCCCTGGCGGCACCGGCGCGGCCAAGTTTGCGGGCAACTATGCAGGCTCGCTCTTGGCGCAGGCCCAGGCGGATGAAAAGGGGTGTGACCAGGTTGTCTGGTTGGATGCCATTGAGCGCCGTTACATCGAGGAGATGGGCGGAATGAACCTGATGTTTGTATATGGCTCTGGTGATAGCGCGGAGATTGTTACACCAGAACTATCGGGCTCTTTGCTGCCCGGCATTACCCGCGAATCCCTATTGCAGGTAGCACAGGATGTGGGCTACAAGGTCACCGAGCGCCGCATTACTGCCGAAGAGTGGCAGCGCGATGCCGAATCCGGCGCTATGTCAGAGGCCTTTGCTTGTGGCACTGCCGCGGTTATTACGCCGGTGGGTCACGTGTTGGGAGACTCTGCCGACTTCCAGGTCAATGGCAATGAAGCGGGGGAGATCACCATGGCCCTGCGCGAGCGCCTCACCGGTATCCAGCGCGGCGCAGTGGAGGATACCCACGGTTGGCTCCATACCCTAGTGAAGTAGTCCCCGGTTAGGCGTCCGCAGCGATCTCCACTCCGGTCAGCAACATTGGCAGCGCCGCGAGCGCGCCTAGTGCAGGTTGTGGCTCCATTCCCAGTTCAAGCAGGGGGTGGAGCCCTAGCTTTTCCAGTGCCAACTTATGCGCAGGGGCAGCGGACAGGGTTGTGGCGAAGAGCCAGTCTTTCACACCGGGATTATCGCGCTCGGCAAGGAGCGCGGCGGTGGCGGTCAAGGGGGCGTCGATAAGCAGGGGCGTGCGGCGCTCCGCGGCTCGGGCAATGAACCCCACCGTGGCTGCCAGCACCGTGGACTGGCACGATTCAACCAGCTCCATGCCTTCGAGGTTACGGGCGCGAAACATAGCGTCCCGGATAGCGCAGACCTCGCGCTTCCAGTCTTCCACGCTGCGCTGCTTGCCGACGATCACTACCGGCTCCGTCTGCGTCATAGTTGCCATTACCACGGCCGGTACTCGGGCGAGCTCTTCGCCGCCGGGAATCAGTAGGTCAGCCCCGGCATCAATTTCCGCATCCGCTGTTGCGGCTCCAAGGCTGTAGGCTTGGGAATAATCCGTCACGGTGACTACATTCAGCCCGGCCTCGGCGCGACGCGCAGCGGTCTCAGCGGCCGAAAGCGAGGTCTCTTGATCCGCGAAAATCACGGCCCGCACGCGCCGCGGCTCATGGGCAGGTGCCGCGCCTTGGCAAGCAGCCAGCCATTGAGCGGCGTCGGTCAGGCGCCCCCAAGGGGCGAGCTGCGCGTCCTGTGCGGTATGTGCCTGCTTATCGGGCTGCGGAATGGCCATGAGTAGTCCCCCTAAACGTCAGCGCCGAGCTCCACGCGGGGGCGCGGGATGCGCCACTTGCGCGGCTGGCTGGCGCGAGAATACGCATAAAAACCAAGACTAAAGCCGGCTTCGGTGGTGCCAGGGAACTTGGCGCGCACGGCATTATTGCAGCGGCGGGCCAAAATGACGCCCTCGATGGCGAAGATTACGAGGATAACCATCGCTACCGCGTTGATGATTGTTGCAATGCTGGGTACCGCGTAGGTCAAGAACATGACCACGATGAGCACCAAGGCCATCGGCATGACCCAGTTGCTCAGGCTGCGGCGGGCATCCACCCAATCGCGCACATAGGCGCGCACTTCACCCTGGTCGCGGGCGGGGAGGAAGCGCGGATCGCCTTCTGCCATGCGGGCCTGCTGCTCGCGGTTGGCCTGCTGGCGCTCTTGGCGCTCCTTCTTCTTATATTCCTTCCACTCGTCCTTGCTCATGGACTTCTTCATGTCCTTGCGGTGCTGGTAGCGCTGCGCATCGGACATGCCATTGGGATCGCGCTTTACGCCGCGCGCAATCTCTTGCTCTGCGCGCTTTGGCGTAGGACGACCCTTCGGTGGGGTGTAGCCCTTGCGCTGGGGCTCTTCCTGAACTTTGGCCTGAGCTTTGTCCTGTACAGGGGCGGGTTCAGTGGAGGTCTTGTCATCTTTTTGCCACGGGAGTTTCACGCTCCTCACACTACAAGGTTTAGGTGTGAATAGGGGAATAGGCCCGGCCCAGATGGTGTTGTAGGTATGGGCTACCTTTTCCCACCTGAACTAACCGGGTAGGGTAGTGGCAACGAATCCAATACTTATTGAGGAGAAGTGATGACCGCTCCAGCTTCCGCAACCGGCGTCATTCTGACTGAAGCAGCAGCCGCAAAGGCAAAGGCGCTGCTTGATCAGGAAGGCCGCGACGATCTCTCTCTGCGCATTGCCGTCCAGCCTGGTGGCTGCGCTGGCCTGCGCTACCAGCTCTACTTTGATGACCGCACCTTGGATGGTGACAAGGTTGACCAGGTAGGCGGCGTAAACCTCGTTGTGGACAAGATGTCCGTTCCCTACCTGACCGGTGCCAAGATTGACTTCGCTGACACCATCGAGTCCCAGGGTTTCACCATTGATAACCCGAATGCCACCGGCTCTTGCGCTTGTGGCGATTCCTTCAACTAAATAGAAGGACAGAAAAGAGGGTGGGTGCCACTGGCACCCACCCTCTTTGTATGTGTGGAAGGCTCTTAGAGCTTGACTGGGTAGTCGCGCTGCTCGATCTGCGGATCGATGCGCTTTTCCACAAAGATGCCGTGCCAGATCATAAAGGACAGCACGGTCCACAAGCGGCGGGAGTGATCGGAAACGCCGTCGCGGTGCTCCTTGAGCATCTCGAGAACTTCCTTCTTATTGAAGATGTCCTCGGTCTGGGATTCATTGATGGTGTCCTGGGCCCAGCCATAAAGCTCATCGCCGGCCAGCCAGTGGCGCATCGGCACTGGGAAACCCAGCTTCTTGCGGTGCAGAACATGCGCCGGCACGATCTGTTCCATGGCCTTGCGCAGGGCGTATTTGGTGGTGCCGTGCGAGATCTTCAGGTCATAAGGGATGGATTCGGCAACCTTGAAGACTTCCTTGTCCAAGAATGGCACGCGCAGCTCCAGCGAGTTGGCCATATTGATCTTATCGGCCTTGACCAGGATGTCACCGCGCATCCAAGTGAATAGATCCAAATGCTGCATGCGGGCAACCGGATCAAAGTCCTTGGACTGGGCGTAGATGGGGGCGGTAACCTCGCGGTGGTCCCATTCGCGCTTTGCCCACGGGATAACGCGCTGCATCTGGTCAAAGTTGAAGGAACGAGCGTTGCCGTAGTAGCGCTCTTCCATCGTCATCGAGCCGCGATTAAGCAGGGACTTGCCCTTCATGCCCTCCGGTAGAACCTGGGAGAGCTTGCCCAGTCCGCGACGAAGCGGCGACGGGATCTTCTCAAACGGCGCGAGGGATAGTGGTTCCTTGTAGATGGTGTAGCCACCAAAGAGCTCGTCCGCGCCCTCGCCGGAAAGAACTACCTTGACATGTTTGCGGGCTTCCTGCGCCACAAAGTACAGCGGAACCAGCGAGGGGTCAGCCACCGGATTGTCCAGGTACCACATGATCTTCGGGATGGACTCGGCATATTCTTCAGGAGAAACAATCTTGACGATGTGCTCCACGCCAATAGCCTCTGCGGACTCTGCCGCGACATCGACCTCAGAATAGCCCTCGCGCTCGAAGCCGGTGGTAAAGGTTAGTAGATCTGGGTTGTGGCGCTTGGCCAGAGTGGCAATAGCGGTGGAGTCAATGCCGCCGGATAGGAAGGAACCCACGGTGACGTCGGCACGCATGTGCTTAGCGACGGAATCTTCGAGCGCCTCTGCAATGCGGTTAAATAGCTGTTGCTCTTCGCCTTGCTTAACCTGCTGCACAGGGAAGCGAGGCTTGAAGTAGCGCTCGGCGACAACGTCTTCGCCTGGACGAAGGGTAACAGTGCAGCCGGATTCTACGCGGCGAATATTCGCGTGGAGGGATTCTGGTTCCGGGACGTACTGCAGGTCGACGTAGTGTTCAATGGCGCGTCGGTCAAGGTTGAGCTCTAGACCAATCTCGTCTGCCATTTCAAGGATGCACTTCATCTCCGAAGCGAAAACGGTGCCCGCCTCGGTAGTGGCGTAATACAGCGGCTTGATGCCAAATTGGTCGCGAGCGGCAAACATCGTCTTGGTGTGGGTGTCCCAGATGACGATGCCGAACATGCCGCGCAGATGGTTGACTACGTCCTTGCCCCAGTGGTGGTAGCCCACCACGATGGGCTCGCCATCGCCCTCGGTGTGGAAGGTGTAGCCGAGGCCCTTGAGCTCCTCGCGCAGCTCCACGTAGTTGTAGATTTCGCCATTAAAGGTCATGGCGTAACGATCGGGCTGGTCCTCCGGGCCCCAGCGGAGGGGCTGATGGGAATGCTCCAAGTCAATAATGGACAGGCGGTTGAAGCCGAAGGCGGCATCGCCGTCATGCCACGTGCCGGCCGCATCTGGGCCGCGGTGGCGCATGCAGGGCAGGGAACGTTCCAGCGCGTCAACGTACTTATCTACGTTGCCTGTGGCGGCGAGCATGCCAAGAAGTCCGCACATGAAAAGATTGCTCCTTATATATAAGCGTCTACTGCTAGTCACCCACTTTACGGCTAGAGGGCGTGAAACCAGAACACGCCACGGCTTAAGGAAACCTGCCGACTGCCTTGGAATTAGCTTCCCCGATAGGGGTGCGAACTTTCGGATGATGGTTCCGTCCGATTCCTGTGAATTGGCGCACATGGATTCTGTGGCTGCTGGGGGTGCGGTTGGAACATTGTGCAGGTGGGGCGGTAACCTACCAGAAGGAGAATATGAAATGAGTGCACTAGGTGCCCTTTTATGCCTTTAAACAGGCTGGGAATCTGGCAATTATCCTCTATTCTGATTGGGTAAGAGTGCTCTGTGAGTATTCGAGAAGTTTTGTGTGGACAGAAAGGCAGAACACACGTGGGACAGCGTAATAAGCGCACCTTTGCCCGCAAGGCGGGCGTAGCTGGCGCACTTGCCCTGGGTGGACTCGCTCTGGCAGGTTGTGACGTTCAGGCGCCAACTGCTGTAGAGAACCTCCTGGGATTCGGTTGGCCGAAGGGCATTACCCCTGAGGCGGAGGCCATGTACAACTTCTGGATTTGGGTCTGGGTTGCCGCATGGATCGTTGGTTTTATTATGTGGGGCCTGTTCCTCACCGCAATCTTCCGCTGGAGCGCGAAGAAGGCAAAGAAGGATGGCAAGGGCGAGTTCCCGCGCCAGATTCAGTACAACGTTCCGCTGGAGATGGTTCTGACCATCGTCCCGATCCTCATCATTATGGGCCTGTTCTTCTTCACTGTTCAGACTCAGCAAAAGGTCACCGCCTTGGATAAGGATCCGAAGGTTGTCGTCGACGTCACTGCATTCCAGTGGAACTGGAAGTTCGGTTACGCCGAGAATCACGTCAATGGTGAGAACTACGACGGTGCCGACAAGGAGCGTCAGGCTGAGGCAGAGAAGACTGCTCACGACCCTGAGGGCGTGGACAACCCGAACCCAATCCACGGCAAGTCCATGGGCGACCTTTCCTACCTGAACTACAACAAGATTGAGACCGTCGGTACCACCGAAGAGGTTCCGGTTCTGGTCCTTCCTTCCGATACCGCGATTGAGTTCCGTCTGGCTTCCGGCGACGTTTCCCATGCATTCTGGGTACCGGAGTTCTTGTTCAAGCGCGACGTCTACGCACACCCCGAGGCAAACGCTCAGGAGCGCAGCTTCCAGGTAGAAAAGATTGAGAAGCAGGGCGCATTCGTTGGCCGTTGTGCCGAAATGTGCGGTACCTACCACTCGATGATGAACTTTGAAATCCGCGTTGTCTCTCCGGAGGACTTCAACACCTACCTGAAGTTCCGCGAGGACAACCCAGAAGCCACCAACGCGGAAGCTCTGGAAGAAATCGGCCAGGACCCATACGCGGTAACCACCCACCCGTTCTCCGGCGAGCGTGACACCGCTAAGGGCGACAACTACGTAAACACCGCGGCATAAGAGATAAGGACACAACACAATGCGTGCAACATCGAAAGTCTTTTACTCAATCGCGACGTACCTTCTTGTCTCGCTGATTGTCTACATCTTCGGCGTCACCTTCGTTAAGGACGACGGCTACCTCTACGGTGCCGAGTGGGTTGGCATCGTGGGCATGTTCCTCGCCTTCCTGCTGTGCATGATGCTGGGTGCTTACCTTCACTTCACTGATGACCGCAGTGACGTCCTGCCAGAGGATTGGGAAGAGGCAGAAACTGAAGATGCCGCTGGTATCCTTGGTTTCTTCTCCCCAGGCTCCATCTGGCCGCTGGCTATGACTGGCGCCATTGGCCTCCTCGGCTTGGGAATCATTTTCCTCTACTTCTGGCTGATTGCCCTCGGCGCTGTCTGCCTCATCGCGGCCTGCACCGGCCTGTCCCTGCAGTACGGCCTACCGAAGGAAAAACACTAATTCCTCGATGTAAAGGAATCCCTGCCTAAAACTTCTCCGCCCTCCTAGCCATCATGGCTAGGAGGGCTTTGGCGATCCAGCGTCGTCTGTCGCGTCATAAAGTTCCCGAGATTTCTGAAAAGTTTTGCCGGTGGGGGAGTGACACCTGACTGTGTGACGTATTGTCGACTAGTCTTCTTCTGCATTCTGGCACGTAGAAGCCGATTTTAGCGGGGGTCGTTCGAAAGTTGTAAAGCTGGGCGTTTAGGGGGCCCGTGGAATGTGATTTATCTCTCTGGATGGCTGGGATCGGGTGCGCTAATTGGCGCATCGACAAGTGTGGGCCGCAGGCGTCTGGGGTGCTTAGGAATTTCAAGGTAGTGCCCAGCTGGTGGTGTCACCTGCATCAATGGGGCGTCGGAAAGTGGGGCAAAAAGTTCCCGTTTGGAGGAATATTGTTTTTGACCCTCGCGAGCTGAACGTTCGCTGGATGAAGCATCAAAAACGAATAGAGAAAGCGGGGGGAATCGAGGTGACTTTAGCGCCCAGAACAGCCATAATAGCCACTGTGACGAGCGTAGTTTCTAACCAAGGTATGACAGCACCACGTGCTGCCTCGCTGAACCGACCCAATATGGTCAGCGTGGGCACCATCGTGTTCCTGTCTCAGGAATTGATGTTCTTTGCCGGACTGTTCGCGATGTGGTTTACCTCGCGAGCAAACGGTCAGGAAGGCGATTGGGCGGAGCACACCGCCCATATCAACCTGCCCATGGGTTTCCTCATTACGGCAGTGCTGATTTCTTCTTCTGTGACCTCGCAGTTCGGCGTGTTTGCCGCAGAAAGGGGTGACGTTTACAAGCTTCGACTCTGGTACACCGTGACGCTGGTACTGGGCGTTGTGTTCTTGGGCATCATGGCGTTTGAGTGGACCGAGTTGATTCACGCAGGTGTGACTGTGCAGTCCAGCGTCTTTGGTTCGGTGTTCTATATCATCACCGGCTTCCACGCTGCGCACGTGACCGCGGGCCTGATTTCTTTTGCAATCATTCTCGCGCGCGTTGCTAAGTCCAAGTTCACGCCGGCACAGGCGACCGCAGCAATGGCAGTGTCCTACTACTGGCACTTCGTTGACGTTGTGTGGATCGGCGTTTTCACCGTTATTTACTTGGTTCAGTAGCACTGGCCAAGATCCCCAAACAGTCCTCCCGTGTTCGAGTTATCTAAAGGAAAATGATGGATAACAATTCGCAGTCCGTGGCAGTGGAGCAGACCACTGCGGCGGCTAAGAAGACCCGCCGTCGCCGCAAGGCGAAGCGCACCCTTGCCGGTGGCTTCGCTTTGGCGATTGGCCTGTCCGGTGCGGGCGTCTTGGCTTCTGCCTTGACCCCGGACGCACAGGTCGCCACGGCGGAAAAAGATGACCAAGCCCTCGTCCAAGAGGGTAAGGACATCTATGACACCGCTTGTATCACCTGCCACGGTGCCAATCTGCAGGGCATCGAAGGTCGCGGTCCGTCCCTCGTTGGTATCGGTGCTGGTTCCGTGTACTTCCAGGTGCACTCCGGCCGTATGCCGATGATGTCTAACGATGCCCAGGCAGAGCGTAAGGCTCCTCGCTACACCGAGCAGCAGACTCTGGCCTTGGCTGCATATGTTGCAGCCAACGGCGGCGGCGCTGACATTGTCTACAACGACGACGGAAGCGTTGCCCAGGAATCGCTGCGTGGTGCTAACTACAATGGCGAAATCCAGGCAGAAGACGTAGCGAAGGGCTCCGAGCTCTTCCGCATGAACTGTGCTTCCTGCCACAACTTCACCGGCCAGGGCGGCGCCCTGTCCTCCGGTAAGTTCGCTCCGGAGCTGGCTCCGGCCAGCGAGCAGGAGATCTACCAGGCTATGCTGACCGGTCCGCAGAACATGCCTAAGTTCTCCGACCGCCAGCTGACCGCAGACGAGAAGAAGGACATCATTGCCTACCTCAAGTCTGCAAAGGAAACCCCTTCCCCAGCAGGTTGGGACCTAGGTGGTCTCGGCCCAGTAGCGGAAGGCCTGGCAATGTGGATTATCGGCATTAGCGCCCTGTGCGCCGCCGCTATGTGGATTGGATCGCGCTCATGAGCAATGTGAAGAAGAATTACACTAACGCTGAGCTCGACAAGATGAGCAACGATGAACTCGCTGCTCTTGGTACCGAGCTCGATGACGTCACCGTTGCGTTCCGAAAGGAGCGTTTCCCAGTCGAAGGTGACCCAGCTGAAAAGCGCGCTGGACGTAACGTTGCTATCTGGTTGTTCCTGTCCGTCATTGGCGGCCTCGGGTTCCTCGGCGTTTATCTGTTCTGGCCGTGGCAGTACAAGCAGCTAGGGGAGGAGGGCCATATTTGGTACACTCTCTACACCCCGCTGCTGGGTATTACTGCTGCCCTCGCAATTTGCGGCTTGGGCATAGCCATCGTTCAGTATGTAAAGAAGATTCTCCCAGAAGAGATTTCCGTTCAGCGTCGTCACGACGGTCCTTCCGAAGAAGTTGACCGCCGTACCCTGACCGCTCTTCTGAACGATTCTTGGAAGACATCCACTCTGGGTCGCCGCAAGACCGTTCAGGGTCTGTTGGGCGGCGCCGGCGTTCTGTTCGGTCTTACCGTGATTGCTCCGCTGGGCGGCGCAATTAAGAACCCCTGGAAGGTTCGCCACAATATGAACTATGCCGGCGACGGCACCCTGTGGACTTCCGGTTGGACTCTGCACAATGAAGGCGTCAAGCTCTACCTGGCGCGCGACACCGGTACTATCGCCGAGAAGCACTCTGGCGAAACCGGTGAGCACTACAGCACCAAGGGTGTTACCCGCTTGGTTCGTGTGCGTCCGGAGGATCTGGCGGCAGGCGGCATGGAGACCGTCTTCCCGCTGGCAGAAGAAGACGTTAACGATGGCGACAAGTACGATGCCGAGCGCGATGTCTACGAGCACCACATGCACTCGATTCACGGTAACCGCAATGCGGTCATGCTGATTCGCCTGCGTCACAACGACGCTCAGAAGGCAATCGAGCGCGAAGGTCAGGAAGACTTCCACCACGGTGATTACTACGCCTACTCCAAGATCTGTACCCACATCGGTTGCCCGACCTCTCTGTATGAGGCTCAGACCAACCGAATCCTGTGCCCGTGCCACCAGTCGCAGTTCGACGCTTTGCAGTACGGTAAGCCGGTCTTCGGCCCGGCTGCCCGCGCACTGCCACAGCTGCCTATCACGGTGGATGACGAGGGCTACCTCGTTGCACAGGGCAACTTCATTGAGCCTGTCGGCCCGGCATTCTGGGAGCGTAAGTCATAATGAGCAATAAACTCGCCCAAATGGGCAACAACATGGATGAGCGCTATAGCGCCGCCGGCGTGTTGAGGACTCAGCTGAACAAGGTCTTTCCGACCCACTGGTCCTTCATGCTTGGTGAGATGGCGCTATACAGCTTCATCATTCTTGTACTGACCGGTATCTACCTGGCGCTGTTCTTCGACCCTTCCATCACCAAGGTCATTTACG
The DNA here is from genome assembly GCF_039907195.1 of Corynebacterium sp. c3Ub_189. Taxonomy (NCBI): domain Bacteria; kingdom Bacillati; phylum Actinomycetota; class Actinomycetes; order Mycobacteriales; family Corynebacteriaceae; genus Corynebacterium; species Corynebacterium sp. c3Ub_189. Next base: position 58,664 of record NZ_JASBOF010000014.1, read on the forward strand.
ACGGCACCTATGCACCGCTTAATGGTGTAGAAATGTCCCGCGCATACGCCACCGCGCTGGATATCTCTTTTGAAGTTCGTGGTGGCTTGTTCGTGCGCCAGATGCACCACTGGGCAGCTCTGCTGTTCATGATGTCCATGGTTGCGCACATGCTGCGTATCTTCTTCACCGGCGCGTTCCGTCGTCCGCGTGAAGCAAACTGGATTATCGGTTGCGCACTTATTCTGCTGGGCATGATCGAGGGCTTCCTTGGTTACTCCCTGCCGGATGACCTGCTTTCCGGTGTTGGTCTGCGAATCATGTCCGCCATCATCCTGGGTCTGCCGATTATCGGCACCTGGCTGCACTGGGCAATCTTTAGCGGTGACTTCCCGTCCGACCTGATGCTGGATCGTTTCTACATCCTGCACGTTCTGGTTATTCCGGGCATCATCCTTGGCCTGATTGCAGCCCACCTGATTATGGTTTGGTTCCAGAAGCACACCCAGTTCCCTGGACCGGGCCGTGCGGAGAACAACGTCGTTGGCGTCCGCATTATGCCGGTCTTCGCCACCAAGGCCATTGGTATGGGCATGATGGTGGCTGGCGTACTGGCGCTGATGTCTGGTTTGCTGACCATCAACGCCATCTGGCTGCTTGGACCTTATAATCCATCCCAAGTTTCTGCTGGTTCCCAGCCAGATATTTACATGCTGTGGACTGACGGTGTTGCCCGTGTCATGCCGGCTTGGGAACTCTACATTGGCAACTACACCATTCCTTCCGCGTTCTGGGTAGCTCTGCTGTGTGGCCTCATGGTCGTCCTGCTAATGGCGTACCCGTTCTTGGAGAAGAAGTTCACCGGTGACGATGCACACCACAACCTGCTGCAGCGTCCGCGCGATGTTCCTACCCGCTCCGCTATCGGCGCTGCTGCCATCGTGTTCTTCCTGCTGGTCACCCTGTCCGGTGGTAACGACCACGTGGCACACTTCTTCCAGATTTCGCTGAACGCTATGACCTGGGTTGGTCGTATCGGCCTCATCGTGCTTCCTCCGATTGCGTACTTCATGACCTACCGCATTTGCGTTGGTTTGCAGCGCTCTGACCGGGAGGTTCTCGAGCACGGTATTGAAACCGGCGTTATCAAGCAGATGCCGAATGGTGCCTTCATCGAGGTTCACCAGCCGCTCGGCCCGGTTGATGCCGAAGGCCACCCGGTTCCGCTCGAGTATGCAGGCGCTCAGGTGCCGAAGCAGCTGAACCACCTCGGACTCGCTGACTCCGAGACCCAGGGCACCTTCAGCCCTGATGATTCGGCCCTCATGCACCGAGTACACGAAATCCACTCGGATAACCACGACGAGGAAGCGGAGATGTTCCGCCGCCTCAACGAGGCTAACCGCCGTGAGGACGAGGAAAACGGCCGCATTTAGCCGCTTTTCCTGAGGATTACTCGAAACGCGCTCACAGAACCGCCCTTGCTCCTGCTGAAGGAGCAAGGGCGGTTTGCGTATGTACAGATAGATTCCGACCCCAGTCCTCATCCTTTTGGCTGCTACAGGAGTTGTTGAAGGGGAGCTGTTGCGTGCCAGTGAGTATTTATGAATCTAGAAGCATCTAAAGAACTGCTGAAGCTTGTTGTGCAGCCGGTTTAGTACATGTTCTGGTGCGCGGATTGTCGATAGTTTGCGGTTTTGTCGCGCTTTACTGTTTCAGGAGCCTAGTGCGTGGGCTCAGGTGGGTGTGAATGCCGAAAGGCTTTATTGTCTAGAGGTACGCTGCGCTCGTCGGTTTAGTGCCTTTGGGGCTTCAAGAAGCGGTTTAGCTAAAACGACCGCAAGGAAAGGTGGCAAAGCGGGGCGCCGTCGTGATGTAAGCGAGACTCTAGAGGTGTGTTAAAGGAGTGACATCGTGGGGGAAGAGGGACTGTCAAAATTGCGTAGTGTTGAAAGTCACAAATTAGAAAAGTGTTAATTGTTAAGCTTCACTCTTAGTGAGGACACTTCTTGGTCGGATGCCCGGCATCCGCTGTCATTTGTGCAGCTTATGGCCTCGAGGCGGTGGATTCTGGCGGGTGCTAGCATCCATATGGAGGTTAAATCTCGGCAAGGTCAACGGAAGGTAACGAAGCGATAACAAACGTTATTTTGGTGTCGCGAATGGACATTGCTTGTGATGATTTCGTAACCTATTCGAGACATTGAGTTACCGCCCGAAAAGGTGCTCAATCTAAACAGAAGAATTACAGCGCCGCATCTGGCCCTTCCTACTGAGGGGCCGAGTGGAGGAAATCCTAAAGGAACGGATTCCCAACGAACGCTAGTCCCCCAGGGTCAGAGCTTCCTTTATTAGGGAAGTAGGCGCGCAGGAAGATTTGGAGTTTTACTCATGGCACAGCACCGTCGTCAGGGCATTAAGAACACCCGTCGCATCGCATCTACTGCAGCACTGGCTGCAACCGCAGCAGTCGTCGCACCGGGCGTCGCACAGGCAGCAGAGGTCGTCGTACCTAATACCGACTACCGCTTTGAGGTAGCAGGCCTGGAAAACGTCCCGAACATTGACCAGGTTCCGAACATTGACCGCTACGTTCCGTCCCTGGGGCAGGTTTCTAACCAGCAGAACACCAACTACGCAGCAGCTGGCCACAAGCAGGCCGCTCCGGCACAGCAGACCGTTGGCCAGAAGGCGCTGGCTGCAGCACGCTCCGTCATCGGCTCCCCGTACGTATACGGCGCCGCTGGCCCGAACGCCTTTGACTGCTCCGGTCTGACCAGCTGGGCATACGCTCAGGCTGGCAAGCAGATCCCGCGTACCTCTCAGGCACAGGCTGCCGCCGGTACCCCGGTATCCCTGGATCAGTTGCAGCCGGGTGACATCATCGCTTACTACGGTGGTGCTTCCCACGTTGGTATCTACACCGGCCACGGCACCATCATCGATGCCCTTAACTCCGGCGTCCCGGTTCAGGAGCGCGACCTGAACTACATGCCGATTCACTCCGCAGTTCGCTTCTAAGAAGCAGCGGATCTTGCCCTCCCCTTCGCGGGGAGGGCTTTGTCGTGCATCAGGGGGTAAAACCCGCTATAGTTAGTACGATTTTTAAAACTTTCTTAGTCTAAGGGTCCTTACGTGTCTAAACGAGTACTTCCTGCAGCTGCAGTTGCAGCGGCTCTTTCTGTTACATCGGTTTCTGGGATTTCGCAGGTTGTTGCGCAGGAGGCCGCTCCACAACAGGAGAGTGCCACCGAAAATGTAGACGCCTTGGTGGAGCGCGTAGGAGAAGTTGCGCGCAAAGTTTCTGCCAAGAACGAAGAAGTAAAAGAGCTCGAGGTCAAGCTTGAGGAGAAGCAGGCTGAGGTTGCTGAATCCGAGCAGGCCGCCGCTGAGGCACAAAAGCGGGCGGACGATGCGAAGGGGGATGTTTCCACCCAGCAGGACCGTGTCAACGGCATCGCACAGTCGCGCTACCGCGGTGACTCCCGTTCGGCAGTGTCTGGGGCCTTGGCGGCGGAGGATCCTTCCGATGCCGTAGAGCGCATGGGCTACCTCGGGGCGCTGTCTCGCCAGGCCCAGCGCACCCTTGATGCGAAGGCTAACGCCGCGTCCATGGCAGAAGAGGAAAAGCATAAGGCTGCCGACGCCGCTACCAAGGTGCGCGAGGAAAAGAAGGCGCTGGAAGAGCAGCGCGAAGAGCTTCTCAAGGAGAAAGAGGAGCTGGAAAAGCAGCAAAAGGACATCGAGAAGCAGGTGGACGCTCTCGATGAACAGCAACGCGAAGCCTGGGAAGGCCAGTTCGGCGGATCTGATAAGCCGGATATGGATCTGGGTGAGGTAGCTGATGGTGCTGCCTCGGCTGCCTTGTCGAAGCTGGGCGCCCCATATGGCTGGGGTGCGGCTGGACCCGATCAGTTCGACTGCTCTGGATTGATGTTCTGGGCGTATCAGCAGATTGGCAAGTCCATTCCGCGTACATCGCAGGCGCAGATTGCCGGTGGCACGTCGGTACCACTGGAAGACCTACAGCCGGGCGATATCGTGGGCTATTACCCGGGAGTAACTCACGTGGGCATGTACATCGGTAATGGCCAGGTAGTCCATGCCTCTACCTATGGCGTGCCTGTTCAGGTGGTACCGCTAAAGTCCATGCCGATTACCGGAACGGCGCGGTACTAAGTGGCCCGCGTTCTGCTGGTAACTAATGACTTCCCGCCCAAGATTGGCGGGATTCAGTCTTACCTGCGCGATTTCGTAGCAACCCTAAATCCGCGCGATGTCGTGGTCTTCGCCTCTACCCAGGAATCGCCGGCGGAATTCGATGCCGCGGTGGACTATAAGGTCATCCGCTGGCCTCGCCGCGTGATGTTGCCGACGCCTGCCACGGTTCGTCGGATGCAGGAGATCATCCGCACAGAAAATATTGACATCGTCTGGTTTGGTGCAGCCGCGCCCCTTGCTTTGATGGGCAAGGCCGCAAAAGAGGCGGGGGCAACCCGTGTAGTAGCTACGACGCACGGGCACGAAGTGGGGTGGTCAATGGTGCCCTTTGCTCGGCAGTGCCTGCGCCGCATTGGTGACTATGCTGATGTGATTACCTATATCTCCGACTACACCCTGCGTCGGTTGCGTCGACCATTTGGACCGAACCCGTGCTGGGAGCACCTGCCTTCCGGAGTGAGTGTGGAGGGCCTTTCTCCAGCCACGCCGGAGCAACGTGCAGCGGCAAAGGCAGAGTTCGGAGTCAGCGGGCCGACCATCGTCTGCATTTCGCGGTTCGTTCCACGCAAGGGGCAGGATCAGCTTCTACGCGCTATGCCTCTCGTGCGTGAAGAATTTCCGGATGCACAGCTCCTACTTATTGGGCGCGGACGCTACCGCGCGGCTTTAGAACAATTGGCGGAAATCTACTGTCCAGACTCAGTGATTCAGGAAGCGGAAAGCATTGAGACTGCTTTGCACGCAGCGGATGTTTTTGCCATGCCGGCACGCACCCGTGGCGGAGGGCTAGACGTCGAGGGCTTGGGCATCGTCTATTTGGAGGCGCAGGCGTGCGGCTTGCCAGTTGTCGCCGGAGACTCCGGTGGTGCACCAGAGACGGTGACGGGGGAGACGGGAGTCGTCGTCAAGGGCGGATCTGTGCCGGAACTAGCTGAAGCGTTGAAAGCTCTTTTGGCCGACCCGCAACGTAGACTTCGCATGGGGCAGGCGGGGCGTCGCCATGTGGAAGAGAATTGGACGTGGCGGATTATGGGGCAGCGATTGCGGCAGCTGATGTCTTGATGTGACCCTAACCCGGTTGTCGGTATATTCTGTTATGCATGCTTAAGAAGAACTCCGCCGATCTGACTATCGGCTTCGACGTCGGTGGCACCAACGTGCGCGGCGGAGTGATCACTCGGGAGGGGGAGATTCTCGCGAGCCGCACGGTTCCCACTTCCATGGACGTCGAGCAGCTGGAAGCGGATATTGTGGGCATTGTCGATGAGCTGCGCGCGGACTATGAGGTGGACGCCGTTGGCCTCGCCTTGGCGGGATTTTTGGATCCTACGTGTGAGGTAGTGCGCTTCGCCCCGCACCTTCCCTGGCGGCACGCCAACGTCCGAGAATCGCTTTCGCATAAACTCGGTATGCACGTGCGTTTGGAGCATGATGCCAATTCCGCCGCGTGGGGTGAGTGGTGCTTTGGCGCCGGCCGTGGAGCGGAGGATTGGGTTTTCTTTGCGGTAGGAACAGGTATCGGCGCCACGCTGATGACGCATGACACTATTTACCGCGGGGCGTTTGGTACTGCCCCAGAATTTGGGCATATCGTGGTAGTCCCTAATGGTCGGCAGTGCTCCTGCGGTAAGCGCGGCTGCTTGGAACGTTATGCCTCCGGTACCGCGTTGCCGGATACCTGCGCTGATCTGCGTGGAAGCTATGAGACCTCGCTGCCGGTTGATCCCACAGGCAAGGAAATTACCCAGGCGGCGCGGCGCGGAGATCCACTTGCCGTCGCGGTGATGGAAGACTTCAGCCGGTGGCTGGGCCAGGGCCTATCCATTGTCGCTGATGTATTGGATCCGGAACTTATTGTGCTCGGAGGCGGCGTATCTCAAGATGCGGACTTGTACCTCGAGGGCGCTGCCCAAGCCATGGGACAGGACATTGTCGGGGCAGGGCATCGCCCCCTCGCACGTGTTGCCACCGCAGAATTAGGGTCGGCAGCGGGTATGATTGGCGTAGCCGATTTGGCCCGCAGCGGCCGTTAAAACTAACAAAGGACGACCTGGCGATGAAAAACAAGTGGTACTGGGCTTTTAAGCACATCTTCTTCGGACCCGCCCTGCGAGTATGGAATCGCCCGTGGAGCGAGGGCATCGAGAAAATCCCCGCTGATGGGCCTGCGATCTTGGTGTCGAATCACCAAGCGGTTATGGATTCCTTCTTCTTTCCTTTGGTGTGTCCGCGCCAGATCACCTTTCCTGCTAAGTCGGAATACTTCACCACTCCTGGCCTTGTTGGCAGCCTGCAAAAGTGGTTCTTTACCTCGGTAGGCCAGGTCCCCATCGAGCGCGATAGCGAGGACGCTGGCGATGCCATCGTGGAAACCGCAGAAGGCATTTTGTCCCGCGGCGATCTCTTCGGTATCTATCCGGAAGGAACTCGTTCCCCAGATGGCCGTGTGTACAAGGGCCGCACCGGCATGGGGCGCATCGCCATGGAGACTAACCAGCCAGTATTTCCCATCGCGATGATCAATTCGCGCAAAGCCAATCCCATTGGCTCGTGGATTCCCCGTCCTTTCAAGGTTGGCGTGCGGGTAGGAGACCCCATCTGGCCGCATGAGTGGGCCAAGGAGCGCGGGATGAATCCGGCCGAGCATGAGACTATTCGCGCCTTCACGGATTTTGTGATGCACAATTTGGCCGAGCTGAGCGATAAGCCTTATGTTGATGTGTACGCCTCCGATGTGAAGGCTTCGCTCAAGGCCGGCCATGGTTACCCCGCCGGCGCTGAATACAAGGGGAGGTAATCACTATTCCCAAGGCCCGCTTAGCTTGGCCAGATACCGCTAAAGGCGTATCCATTATCGGCGTTGTGCTCTTGCACGTCACGCTGGTGGTTCCGGAAGGTGAGCTAACGTGGTTGGCTGACCTAAACGTGTGGCTGGACCCGCTCCGCCTGCCCTTGTTTTTCCTCGTATCCGGCTATTTCTCTACCAAGATCTTCCGCTATTCATTCAGCGAGCTCTTTACCCGCCGCCTGTGGTTTTTCCTCGTGCCCTATACGGTGTGGATGACCGTTGAGCTGTGGACTAAGCGCATCGAGTACCACTGGGTATTTGGTGATCCCTATCTTCAGCTTACGGATCTGCTCTATAACCTGCTGTTGGGTCATACCATGGCGTGGTTCATTCACGCGCTCATCTTTTTCAACATATTTTTGTGGGCCGTACGCAAGTTGCCCGCGTGGGCAGGCATTGGCCTGAGCTTTGCGCCGCTGCTGTTTATAGCGTGGCAGCATCATTACTACTTTATTGGCAAGGCAATCATGTTCTTGCCCATCTTCGTCGGTGCGGCTTATCTCCGCGGGCCTATTACGCGGTTTGCCGACGCCGCCGAAGCACCCTTTAAAGGCACCTTCCGCAAGGGCTCTCTGTGGGCATATGGTGCGGCAATCATCAGCTACATCGCGGGACTTACCATTCGGCAAACCTGGAATGCCGTCGAAGGCGAGGTAGCGGTGCAGTGGCCACTTCCAGGCGGGGACATTCTTGGCCGAGGCGATCTAGACCTGTTGATCCGCTTTGCGGAGCAGACGCTTGAAACCCCAGCGGGCATCGTTGGTGCTGTGCTTATTAGCCATGTTCCGGCTCTGTCCACTTTTGTAAAGTTCGTGGGCCGGCATACCCTGCCCATTTACTTGGCCCACCCAATCGGCATGACGCTGGGGTACGGCTTCTTCATGGCCCACCGCGACTATGTGGTGAGCCTTGCTGGCCAGTGGCCGATGGAAAATACCTGGTTCTGGATCGGAATGTGCTTCTTCTACTCCGCTGCGGCATCGGTAGCGCTCTGGGCCCTGGGAAAGGTTCCTATCCTTGGCTGGACGCTGGTTCCGCCGCGGATTGATAAGCGCCGACCCGTCGTAGAGCCAATGGTAGTGAGCAAAGAACCAGCAGAGCGGTAACGATGGCGTAGTCATTGCCCACAATGTGCTGCCACCATGCCCAGTCCAGCTCTTGGTCATTGGCATGGGGGACAAGCCAATGACCGCGGGCCAAAAGCGCCAGCCATGTCAGCGCAGCGAGTGCCCAGTGGTGCTGCGCCACTAGCAGCACGCCTGCCAATACCAGCCAGGTGAAGTGATGCGACCATGACACTGGCGAGCACAGGAGCGATACGGAAGCGGACAGCAGCATGAGTACCGCCTGGTTCTCGTGGGAGAGGCGCGCCATGGCAAACCATACGATGGCAACGACGAGGACAACGGTTACGAGCCACAGTTTTTCAGCGTGTTCAGGGGCTAGGCGGCTAAAGACACCGCGCAGAGATTGGTTGGAGCTATAGGCAAGTCCACCGATGCGGTTGGAATCGCGCAGCGTTTCGCTCCAGTACTGGATGGAGCTATGTGGATTGCAGGCGAAGGCGATGAGCCCTGCTGCCAGAAAGGAACCGAGGGCACTGAAAAAGGCGCGCCATTCGCGGCGGACGAAAAATACGGCAAGGAATACCGCAGGGGTGAGCTTGATCGCCATGGCGATACCGGTGAGCACGCCCCTGCCGCGTCCGGGGCGCAGCCAGAGAATATCGATCACGACGAGTGCGGTGAGCAGGATGTTGACCTGCCCGAAGCTAAAGGTCTCCGTAATCGGTTCAGTAAGCATCGCCGCTAGAAGCGCCCAGCCTGCCCAGCCCGGGCAGCCAAGAGAGCGCAGGACCAGGGCAACGCAGACCCACAGGGCAAGTAAGGAGGCGACAGATACGAGGATGCTCGCGGCGGTGAGGGGAATCCAGCTCAGCGGGACAAAAAGAAGCGCCGCAAAGGGCGGATAGGTGAAGGGAAGAGAGACATCGCGATGACTGCCGACGAGGTAGTCCTTGGCATAAAGGTCGCTGCCAAAGCCGGCCCCGCCTTCGCGGTAAACATCGAGGTCAATGTGGTAGTAGGTGGAGAAATTGCCGGAGAAAAGCGCCGGGATATCGATGAGCCACCAAAGGGCCACGAGGGCGGATAGGCACAAGGGCAAAGCAGTAAACCACAAAGATTTCTTCACGCCAGAAGTGTACAACCGTCTGTTTAAGGGGCCAATTTATCGCGGCAGACAAGGCGGCAGTAGGCTTGGGAGACGTGCGCTACTTCTATGACACCGAATTTATCGAAGATGGACAAACCATTGAATTGGTCTCCATCGGCATCGTCGGTGAGAATGGCAGCGAGTACTACGCCGTGTCTACAGATTTCGATCCGTCCAAGGCCAATTCTTGGGTCAAAGACAATGTATTGGCCAAGCTGCCTAGCCCGCGGGACCCAGTATGGAAACCTCTGGCGACCATTCGCACGGAGGTCTTCGAGTTTCTTACCCAGAGCTCAACCCCGGTAGAGCTGTGGGCGTGGGTGGGCGCTTATGATCATGTGGTTTTGGCGCAGCTGTGGGGCGATATGGCTGGACTGCCTAAACGCATGCCCCGCTATACCCGCGAGCTGAAGCAGTACTGGGAGTTTGCGGGGCGTCCCAGCCTGCCGGCTGTCCCTAAGGGCAATCACGATGCGCTTGTCGACGCCCGCCATAACCTCGCCAAGTTCCGTGCCTGCGCCCAAGTTCTTCCGCTCTCTAAAGGCAATAGAATTAATATCTAGAATTTAACTAACGCGCGATAGGCGCTTGATGGTTAAATAGCAGTGTGAGTTGGACAGTAGATATTCCGCAAGGCGTTCTCCCAGACCTCCCGCCATTGCCCGCCGGCATCGAAGAGGTTTTCCAGGACGTCATCAAGCGTGACGCAAAGCAGCAGCCCAGCTGGGATACTTCCCAGGCCGATAACGTGCGCAAGATTCTCGAGTCCGTGCCGCCCATCGTGGTTGCGCCCGAGATCGAGGCGCTCAAGAAGAAGCTGGCAGACGTTGCCTTGGGTAACGCATTTTTGCTGCAGGGTGGCGATTGCGCGGAAACCTTTGAGTCCAATACTGAGCCGCATATCCGTGGCAATGTGAAAACGCTGCTGCAGATGGCCGTGGTGTTGACCTACGGCGCATCCGTGCCCGTGGTTAAACTCGGACGCATCGCCGGCCAGTACGCCAAGCCACGTTCTTCCGATACGGACTCCAATGGTTTGTTGAATTACCGCGGTGACATTGTCAATGGCGTGGAGCCGACCGATGAGGCTCGTCGCCACGACCCGGCCCGAATGATCCGCGCTTACGCGAACTCTTCGGCGGCAATGAACCTGGTGCGTTCTTTGACCTCTTCCGGCACTGCGGATCTTTACCGCCTGCATGAGTGGAACCGCGAGTTCGTGCGCAAGTCCCGCGCTGGTGCTCGCTACCAGGACTTGGCCCGGGAGATCGAAAACGGTTTGAACTTCATGAATGCCTGCGGCGTGCACGATGACACCCTGCGTTCAGCCGATATCTACTGCTCGCACGAGGCATTGCTGAAGGACTACGAGCGCTCCATGCTGCGCTTGGGCCAGGACAATAACGGCGATACCAAGCTCTACGATCTCTCCGCACACCAGGTATGGATTGGTGAGCGCACTCGTGGCATCGAAGATTTCCACGTGAACTTTGCGGCGATGATTGGTAACCCAGTGGGCATCAAGCTGGGGCCGGGCGTCACCCCGGAGCAGGCCGTGGAGTACGCGGAAAGGCTGGACCCGAATCGCGAGCCAGGCCGCCTGACCATGATTTCGCGCATGGGACACGATAAGGTGCGCACGGTTCTGCCTGCCATTGTCAAGGCAGTGGAAGACTCCGGCCACAAGGTGGTATGGCAGTCCGATCCGATGCACGGCAATACCTTCACCGCTTCTAATGGCTACAAGACTCGCCACTTTGACAAGATCGTGGATGAGGTCCAAGGCTTCTTTGAGGTTCACCGCGAACTGGGTACCCACCCGGGTGGCGTACACCTTGAGTTCACCGGTGAAGACGTCACCGAGTGCTTGGGCGGCGCCGAGGATATCACCGACGTGGATCTGCCGGGCCGCTACGAGTCGGCCGTGGATCCGCGCCTTAATACGCAGCAGTCGCTCGAGCTCTCCTTCCTTATCGCGGAGATGCTACGTAACTAAATCCACAGGTGCGGCGTCGTGCCGTAGAGCGAGGAGCCGAACCACCACCCGCCGATAGCCACTGCGCCCACCGCAATCGCGACCACTACTAAGTACAGCACTAGTGACAGCGGATTGCGGTTGGTCAGCGGACGCTCGGCGGGTTCTTCATGCGCGCTCTGGACCGGCTGCTCGGGGGCAGGAGCAGGTACCGGTGCAGGCGCAGAGGCAGCTGCCGGCGCAAATGGTTTGAGTGGGGGCTCGGACGCGGAATACGGCTGTGCCTGGGGGCGTGACAATGATTGCGGCTCCGGTTCTGGAGCGGCCCCGGCCTGCGGCAAATCCAGTTTCGTCTCAAAGCTAAGGCGCTGCGGTGGGATGACTTCAGTCGGGCCACCGTCGAGATGCTCCGTTTCACCCTGTGGAATGCTGCGGGTGGGTTCGAAAATTTCCGTGGCTCCAGTGCCAGAAAAATCCGTGGGTGCTTGTGCCGTGCGTGCCGCGGCAGCGTTCCTTGGCACGGGGATGGTCACGTCCGGAAGATCGAGCTCTCGGCAAACATCATCGAGCGCCTCGAGGAATTCTCCGGCGTCGGCGAAGCGCTCGCGAGGGTCGCGGGCAGTGGCGGTGGCCACGAGGGCGTCGACAAGCTTGGGCACCCCAGAAATCCGCGAGGACGGCGCGGGGACGTCGGAATCCAAACGGGCCGTGGCATGCGCTAGGGGAGTATCCCCCGAGAATGGAACGGTGCCGGTAAGAAGCTCGAAGAGGACAATGCCGGCTGAATACACGTCCGAGGCCGGTGTAATTTCTTCGCCTGTGACCTGCTCCGGCGCGAGATAGGACACGGTGCCCACAATCATGTCCGAGGTAGCCTCGGCATTGGTGGCACGCACCAGCCCAAAATCGCCCACCTTTACCCGGTGGTGGGAGGTAATAAGCACATTATCGGGCTTGATGTCGCGGTGGATGAGCCCGGTTGAATGCACCTCTTCCAAGCCGCGCAGAACATTGCGCAGGGTAGAGGCGGCCGCCTGCACTGGAAAGGGGCCACCCTCAGCCAATAGCTCGCGCAGCGTACCGCCATCGATGAGCTCCATGATGAGATAAATGGGCTCGCCGTCAGCGGAAAAATCGTGAATAGCTACGAGATTGGGATGCTGCAGGCGGGCCATGGCGCGAGCCTCGCGAGAAAAACGCTTGATAAAGACCGGGTCATCGGAATAGCGCTCGTCCATGACCTTGGCCGCGACCGCTCGCCCCAGCCGCATGTCCACGCAGCGATAGACGGTAGACATGCCACCGCGGGCAATGGGGCGATCGATCCGGTAACGGTTCTCCAGAACGTCACCAATTTCCAACCTAGTCATGCTTCCCAGTATGGCTGATCATCTAGCCCGCGTTAAAGTAGAGAACGTGACTAACCAAGAAAAATCCCTCGATTCCTTGCTCGCAAACGAAGAACTGCTCAGCATGCAGCAGGTGGCAGAAAAGCTAGACCTGCCCATCACCCGCGCTTATGACCTGCTGCAGGACCGAAAGTTTATTGCCTGGGATTCCCCAGAAGGAAAGCGCGTGCCGCTAGCCTTCTTCAACGACAAGGGCGTTATTGCCAAGCACGTAACTGCGGCAATTACCGTGTTGACAGACGGCGGCTATAAGGACGACGAAATCTTCAAGCATCTCTTTACCGAGGATGACTCGCTGCCGGGCCGCCCGATCGATGCCCTGCACGGTCACCTTGCCCGCGAGGTTATTCGGCGCGCGCAGGCTGCCGCTTTTTAGGCACGTCTTCAAAGATCCACTGGGTGGCAAACCATGCCACCACAATCATGCCGATGACCCAGAACCAGTTGTAGAGCTGGTGATTGCCATCGCCAGAGAACGAGACGCCGATAAACAGGGCCACGCCGGTGGTGAATTTGATAAGCCAGAGCGGCGGCCGGAAGGTGCCCATCAGGGTGAAGATTGAGGCGTAGTACCACGGCAGGGTCACGGCATTGAAAACAAAGGCAACTTGGTACGCGGCCGCGGTGCCCATAATGGCGTCGCGGTTGTCCTTGCGGCAAAGCCACCACACCGCCACCAGCCCAATGAGCATGCAAGCCATGGCGATGCTGCGCAGGACGGCCAGGATGGCGTTATAGGACGCATCCGGCATAAATATTTGTACCGCTGGGAAGATAATATCGGTGGCCAAGGTGGGACCTGCCAGCGGGTTAATCACCTTGGAATTGCCGCTTACCTGCGATAGCCAGCCCCACGACGTGCCGGAAACCCACGTGATGAGGGCCACTGCGGCGATGATTTCTGCCACTGCGGCGATGCCAGATAGCACAAAGACAGCAAGTTGTCGCCACTTACTGGAGCCCTTGGGAGCGTAGTGGTGGAGCATCATCCATACGATAAACGGTGCCGCAATAACCGCAGTTGCCTTCATAGCCACGGCCGTGCCCACGAGGATGAGGGCGGCGTGGAAGCGCTTATGCAATGCCGCTAGCAGGCCGATAGACACGATCCCCACCATGAGTGACTCATTATGCATGCCGCCGATAAGGTGCAAGATAATGACTGGATTAGCTACACCAAGCCACAGTGCTACCGCAGGATCCGCGCCGAGTTTGCGGGCGATGCGGGGGATTGACCAGGCGATGGTAACAAACCCGAGCAGAGAAAGAATCTTATAGATCACCACGCCTGCAGTGACGTTATCGCCTACCAGGCTGGTGACCAGTTCTCCTATCCACAGGTGAAGGGGACCATAAGGCGTGGTGGTATTGCGCCAATCTTGAGATACCTCAAGGAGGAAGGGTCCGGGGTTAACGGCGGCACCTTCGGTATACGGGTCGAAGCCATCGCGAACCATAGCACCTTGCATGAGGTAGGAATACACATCGCGTGAGGCCAATGGCCCGGCTAATAAAAGGGGAGCTACCCAGGCGATGAGGATGCGCTGGATGTCGCGCAAGCCGCCCTCGGGGAGAGGATTTTTGAGCTGCGGGCGAATGATGGTGCGCCCAGCTAGCACCCACGCTGCGGCTAAGAGGAAAATACCCACCCAGTACAGCGCGAGGCCGAGATTGCGCCCGTGTCCATAGGACAAGAAGCCGATATTTAATGCTTCGAGGAGTCCTCCACGGTTGCGGGTGGCACCGCCAGAGAAGGACGCGAGCAGTAAAATGCAGGAGGCAGATAGCCCTAGCGGCAGCGCGCGCGGAATGGGAAAAGAGTACGTCTTTGCCACGGCACAACCTACTTGCGGCGAGCAGTAGCCTTGATAGCCAACTGCTCTAGGGTTTCGGTGACCGCGGGATCTACCTGTGCGGAGTGCAGGTGTTGCAGTCCCGATTGTGTTAGGGAATCGATGCGGCGCTCAATTTCTTCTGGTGCGCCCGAATCAGCGATGATCTGGGCCAAGCGCGATAGCTCCTGGGGATCTGAGGTGCGGCCAATGAGCTTGCGCAAGGTAGCAGCAGCTTGTGGATCAGACTCATCCGCGCGCTGGAGCGCTAGCGCTAGAAGTTCGGTTCGCTTGCCTTCGCGCAGGTCATCACCGGCAGGTTTGCCGGTCACCGCGGGATCGCCAAAAACACCCAGCTGATCGTCACGCAACTGGTAGGCAATGCCAATATCGTGCCCATAGCCGCGGAAGGCAGCGATAAGTTCCTCGCTTGCACCGGCGATAGCGGCGCCCAAGTGCAGCGGGCGTTCAATGGTATAAGCGGCCGTCTTATAACGGTTGACCGAATTGGCAAGCTCTACCGATTCGGAACCTGCCGCCTCCAAAGAGATATCCAAGAGCTGCCCGCCGATAACCTCAGTGCGCATGCCGCGCCAGGGGCCGCGAGCACGGTGCAAAGCGGCCGCACTCAGGCCGGAATCTTGGAACATGTCCTCTGCATACACCAGTGCTAAATCGCCTACCAAGATTGCCACGGAGGTGCCGAAGAACTCTGGATCCCCTAGGTACTCCGATTCGCGGTGCAGCTTTTCGACGCCCCGGTGCACCGTAGGATTGCCGCGACGGGTATTGGAAGCATCGATAATGTCATCGTGGATAAGGGCGCAGGCCTGGATAAATTCCAAAGAGGCGGCCGCGCGGAGCATGGCCGCGGGATCTTCTTCTCCTCGACCTGCGGCGAGGTAGCCCGCCCAGGCGTAGGTAGGTCGTACTCGCTTGCCACCGTCAAGCACGAAGGATTCCAAAAAGCTCACGGCCTTGGTCACAGGGGCGCCGATTTCGGCCACCTGCTCTCGGCGTTGATCGAGAAAGGTGGCGAGTTCCTCGCGCACCGCACCGGGGATGTCCGCAAGCTCAGGAATATTCTGCATAGTCACACCCCACACGATACCGGCTAGGCTGCGCAAGAAATAACAGAGGTTTACAGCGGCAGGCTTGCGCCCAATATGGCAAAGGGGCGAGCATCGGCGGGGTAGAGATGATCACGGAGGACATCGAAGAAGCCGACGGCTCTATAAAGACGGAAGGCACCGTTATCCTCGTTCGGCACCTCGGGTGTGGACAACAGCGCATAGCGCGCCGGGGCATTCCACAGCAATCCTTCCAAAAGCTTTCTGCCTAGGCCGTGCCCCTGGTACTGCGGCAAGACGTGGATCTCAGCCAGCTCAAAGTAGTTGCGCACAATGTCCCACTGCTCTTCGGTGGGCCCGCCTTGTAGGCGGAGCCCGCGGCGAAGTTCAGCGTCCCACCAGCTATCTGGGGAGCCTAAGAACCCATAGGCCACGCCGACGATGCCATTTTCATGGGTGACAATCTGCGCGCCGAATCCGGGGCGGGTCACGTCATTTCGCCAGCTTGAAATGCGGCTATGCAAGATTGCGGGATTGTAGTGCATTGCCTCGATGTAAATCTCAACCAACTGTGGGGCTAGCAGGGAGAATTCTGGCGGGGTTAGGCGGCGAATTTCAAAGCTCACTCTTCCTATGACACCAGAAGTCTGTGGCGGAGGGAAAGCAGGGCTCGCTATGTTCTTCGAAATTCACAAAATTGAATCGAACAAGAAGTCTGGAAAAAGCGTGTGGCCAGCTATTAACGTTGCTTAAATCGAACAGGTGAACTATGCTCGGGGGTGAAATGTCTAGCGGCTTGCTTAGGGTCAGGGGCAGTTCAACGACGTTATTTATTTAGTTAAGGACAGAGGCAATGGCACAGATTATTTCGGCAACGCGTACCCATTCTCTTGGGCGAGAAGGTGGCAAGCGGGCACGTTTTCTCTTCCAGGCGCGAGAATTATTAGACGCTGCGCGCGGTTATGCGGCTGAGGGACGATTCGATCAAGCTTTAGAGGTGGCGTACCAATCGGCTTTACGTACTGCTGGCGCACGAGTAGCTGCATCTGTCGTGGCTCGGCGCCGCCGCCTTCCCTCCAGTGCATGGGATCGGTTAGCGCTCGTCGGTGTGGAAGGCAAACGGTGGGCTGAATCCTTTAAGGGATATTCGCGGACTCGTGCGCGCGTGTCTTCGGGGCTGGATGAAGCGCCGAGCGAGGAATATGTTTATGGTCTCATGCAGCATGCCGCACAATTTTTGGATGAAAGTGAGACAGGGACTACTTTCGGCGCTTTTGCTGCGTAGTCACTCCGTGGGGGCGCTCACTACCTTTTGGGGAACATACTGATTATTCTGGGCGTTAGTATAGGTAGAACCATTACCGCCCGAAGCTCAATCCCTAGTTGGAGGAACAGTGTCCCTTTCTGAGCAGGAGCAGCGTACGCTCCGTGAAATTGAGGAATCGTTACTTGCTGACGATCCTAAGTTTGGCGCTTCCGTTTCTGAGCCTACGTCGTTCGGCGGATCCGGCGGTGCGGTAACCCTCCGAGGTGTAGCGCTCGTTGTCGTTGGCCTTTGCATGCTTGTCGGCGGTGTTGCTCTCGCGCAGCAAAGCCTGTGGTTTATCGTGCTTTCTATCGCGGGCTTTTTGGTGATGTTTGCCGCAGGTGTGTGGATGCTGCGCGGAGATGGATCTGGGCATTCCGCCCAGGGCCATTATTCCAGCGCTCGTGCAAAGAAATCCGCGTCCCGCAGTGGTGGAGTCAGTGGCAAGTTGGAGGAAAACTTCCGTCGCCGCTTTGAGGAGCGTTAGCGCTTTTTAATTTAGTTCGCCCCGGTTGACCCAGTG
>NZ_JASBOF010000015.1:0-67309 GCF_039907195.1 Corynebacterium sp. c3Ub_189
GTGTGGGCTGGGTCTAGTACGTAGGTACCTGCTGCGAGGGCCATGATGAATACTCCTAAGGTTGTTGTTTGCGTTACACCCCACAGTGTACGTACCACTTCTAAATAGTCAACACGTGAAGTAAAAAATTTTTGAGTGTGCAGGTCAAAGGAGTTTGATTGGGAAGAATTTAAAAAAGAAGGCCGAATCGAGGGTCGTTTCCTCGATTCGGCCGTGTGGGCTGTGCCTAGGGCTGCCCGACGAGACCAATGTCTGCGATGGTTGCCTTATTGGACTTGGGCAGCTCGGTGATCATGAGGAGGAGGCCGTCGAATTGCTCGGTCGTTTCCTCCAGCTCGATATCTTCCTTGCCGCTTTCGAACTTGCCCCTGGCCAGTTGGTGCAGGGAGCCAGCTTGTGGGTTCTCCGGATTGAAGCTGTCCTGATTTACGCCATAGACGGCGTACTTCGCCCCAGTGGAGTTGGACTGCACCACCGGCAGGACCGCAAGGTGCGTTGGCGTATCCAAGGTGACGAGGACGCCGGTGTCCTCCTTTTCGGTGGACCAAGTGGTGGCCGTTTTGCCGTCGATAAGCGCTGCATAGTCCTTGTTATCAGGGACGGTAACCGCAGAGGAAGGCTGGAGACGCACCGGCGGGGTATCCGGAATGTCCGTGCTGCCGTGGATGGTCTCGCTGACCGGGTTGGATGCCTCCACATTGCTGAGCAAGGACATGATCCAGGTGGTGAGCGCGGCCATTGCTACGACGAAGATGGTGGCGAAGATGCCGATGACGATGACGCCGGAACCGGAATAACCGCGGCCGCCAAAGCCGGGTTCTTGCGCCGGGTCATCCTCTTGGTCCGGTTCTACCTGTGCCTTCACCGGCAGGGCTTCAGGTGCTTCTTCTGGTTCATCCGGTGCGAAGTCGCGCAGGCGCTGGGCGATGCCGGCCAAGGTGAGTGCCTGTGCCTCTTGTAGCTCCTCCATCTTTTCCTCGCGGCTGTCTTCGTCGGCACTATCGAGCGCGTAGTGCGCATCTTCGACGCGCTGGGCGGCCTCGTCCGCGGGAAGGTTGGCGTCCTCAGAAATATCGCGCAGCTTCTTCGGCGAAGGCTCCGTGGACTCTACGAGCAGTTCCAGGGCGGAGCTTAAAGCCTCGCGGTCGGTGGCCGCGGAGGTGCCGTCCAGCACGGCGGGGAAGGCAACCTTGACCACGCCATCGGTAGAGACGCGGAAACGGTCACGGTGCTCCACGCCGAGGATGAGGCCGGCATCGTGGGCAGCGGCGGCATCAGCAAAAAGCGGCGCAGTAGCTCGTGCCACGGAATGGGGATCGAGGTTATCGGCCTCCGCTACCTGCTTGAGGGAGGTGCCCTCGAACCAATCCGCTACCACCAGGCAGCCGGTGCGGTAGGACAGGACTTGGATATTATCCGCCACGGTATCGAGCTCCAGCTCGGCAAGGCGGCGGGTATTGCGCGAAATCTCTGCGGAGCGGCGTGCCGCGATTCCCGGCGTCGACGGCGCAATCGGCGCCAGGCTATTGGTATCGACGAACGTCAGGGCGACCAGTCGGCCGGTGGACTGTTCGCGCGCCTGCCAGAATTGCGCACCAGTGACCGCACCGTGATCCTGTAGCAGGCGGAAGCGACCGTCCGATACCGGGGCGCCTGGGACCAGGCGTGGTCCGCGGACGATGCCCGCGGACATCGGCGGCGGCACCAGGGTGGCATTGAAAGCATCCTGGGTAAATACCGGCCGGATTTCCGGTACGTCGGGCTCCTCCAGCTCGATGGCCTTGGAGGAATCGACCTTGATGAAGCGGGACATGCCCGGAATGCGCTGTAGGGCGCGGGCCAAGTTCTGTACCTCCGGCAAGGAGGACTTGGACAGCACCAGGCCGGTGGCGATGAGGAATATGACACCGAGCACCGCGACCTTGATCAGCGAGACGATGGACGGCAAATTCTCCGGAAGGAGGAGATTCACGACCCAGTACAGCACCCAGGAGACGACCAAGCCCACTAGGCCGGCACCGGAAGCCCACAGCACGGTCTGCGTGACGGCCTTGCCGCCGAGGCTGCCGAGCTTGCGTTTGAGCAGGAAGCCGCCAATGACCGCACCGGAGACGAAGCCAAAGCCATTGGCCGTACCGAGCAGAATCACCACGCGGTCCGGGTTGGACGTCATCAATGGTGCCAAGAGCGTGAGGACGATCTTGGTCAGCGTGATGCCGGCGATGATGAAGGTAGGCGTCCAGGCTTCCTCGCGGGCATAGAACACGCGCAGGTGCAGGAGCACCAAGGCATACGGGATGAGTGTGAAGGCGGAGAAGCTGATGGTCAGGCCGAGTTGCTCGGCGCTGTCGGCGCCGTAGGCACCGTATTGGAAGAGGGCGCGGGCGATGGGAACGCCAAAGCCGGTCATGAAGATGACGATGGGGATAAGCGCGATGAAGGTCAGCTTGGAGCCCAGGGTGAGATCGCGGACCACGGCATCAACATCGCCGTCGGCGGCGTTGCGGGACAGGCGCGGCATAATCGCCGTCAGGAGCGTCACACCGATAACGCCATAAGGCACCTGCAGCATGAGCCAGGCGTTCTGATAGACCAGCGGAGCGCCCGCATCCGCGTATGCGGCCACGCGGGAGGTGACCACGTAGCCCAGCTGGGAGATGGCCACATAAGTAATGATGGCTAAAGCCATGCCGCCGAATTGCTTGATGCGCGCATCCAAGCCCCATTTGGGGCGCAGGTTAATGCCGGCCTTTTTCAGATACGGCAATAGGATGAGGCACTGCACCATCACCGCTGTGGTGGTGCCCAAACCCAAGAGCATGACGTGTGGGTCGGCCACTGGCGTGGGATCATGCGGGTCGAGCTCGCCTGGCAGGAAGCGATAAGCCAGCAGCACGCCAATGGAGATGAAGTTATTGATCACCGGCGCCCAAGCGCCCGGACCAAAGACATTCTTGGTATTAAGGACGGCCTGGAAGAGGGCGAAGAGGCCGTAGAAAAGAATCTGCGGCAGCAGCAAGAAGGCCAAGGAAGTTGCCTGCACGGCATTGGCCTTGGAATCTTCCGGCAGCATCATTCTAGTTAAGAAGGGTGCGAGCACCACGGAGGCGATGGTGACTATGCCCAGGATGGAAAAGGCCAGGGTAAATAGCCGCCGGACAAAGGTCTCGCCGCGGTCCGTGTCTTCTTTTTCGGCGCGCACGAGGACAGGCACGACCAGAGAAGTCAGCACCGCACCCAAAACGATCTCGGTGACGAGGTTGGGGATCTGGTTGGCGCTACTAAACGCGGTGCCCACCGTGGCGCCGAGCGTGGCGCCGATGAGCATCTGGCGCAAGAAGCCAGTGATGCGGGATAGCAGCGTCGCGATGGCCATCGTGCCCGTCGCGCGGATGACATCCTGATTGGATGATTCATTGTCCGCGTTGCGTCCAGTGAGCGCGGACTTATCCTCCTCGGGAGGAACGGCGGTGTCCTTCACCGCTGGGGTGGGGCGCTTTTCTGGTACCGGAGCGGGAGGAGAGGCCTGGACGATGCGGCCGCGGGCACCCGCCGGGGCGGGGTGCTCTGCCGGCACGGCGGCATCCTTCGGGTCAACTGCACCCGCAGGTGACTTCTCCACGTGTTCGGCCTCGCGGCCAGTCTTATCAGTCATAGAGGATACAACTTCAACTTACTTTTTAAGCCTTTGTGATTTTTTGCGCCGATGGCGGCCTAGCCGGAAGAGCGTGGCTAAGACCAGCGCAAGGGCGCCGGCTATGCCGACGCCATACACGCTTACGATACCGGCACGCGTCTGCACGGCGATATTGATGGGCTCGGAGATGGTTTGCTTTTCTGGGGTGGCAAGCCACAGGCCAATGTCTGTGCGATCGACGTCCTTAGGCATATCGGCGGTCATGGATACAGTAATAGAGCCCTTCGCCGGAATACGGACGCTCTTGGGCGTGTTGAGGCGCGCGCCATCGGGAGCATCGTATTGCAGCTTGGCCTCCACCGGTAGTGGCAGGCCATTCTCTGCCACGATGAGCAGTGGCGATGACTCGGATACGCGGGTATAGACATTGCCCGGTGGGATAAGCGCCACAGAAGAACGCAGGTCCCGCAGCGTATCGGAATGCACATCCATCGTGTGAGTGAACCGGCGCTGCGCCTCTGCATTGCTTCCCAAGCTATCGCGGTTGGTTAGCGAGAGGGCGGCGAGCAGATCCCGGCGCAAAGGCAGGACGAATTCATAGCGAGTGAGCGCGATATCGGGATCATCGACCATGATATTCATCAGCTCGTCGGTATAGCGAGCCTGCTGCTCCACGCGGACGATATCGGATTCGGCAAAGGCGGCGGGATCGCTAAAGGGGCTGCCGGGCAGTGAACCGGGCTCTGCGGTCTCCTGCTTCAGGCTGCCGACGGTGCGCGGATGGGACTTACCGGAAGCGATGAGTGCCTCGGCAGAGTCGAGTGCGTACTCGGCCGCGCTGGGATCCAAGTAATTGGGCAAGCGCGCCACGGTGTCATCGCTTGCGGCCAAGCTCAGTGCGGCGCCGCCGGTGATGGCACGAGAAAGATCGGAATCGAGCGAGTAATCGTAGCGCAGCTCTGGGTTGGAATAGCCCACCGTCTGTGGTTTGGAGCCGGTTTGGGCGAGGAGGGCGCCCAGGGAGGCGTCGAAAGTCACGGCGCGGCCAGGCCACGAAGTATTATCCGCCACCAACGCGGGTAGGGGCAGCTGCTGATCCACGTAGCCGGAGCCGACCGCGAGCACGGTGGTGGCCGGCTTGGCACCGAGAATTCGCTCGATGGTGTGATTGCCGCGTTGTAGCCCCTCATAAGTAAGGAAGGGATTATTTGCCTTGGCCACGGAGGAAGCATTGGCGTTCGCCCACGGCATAGACATAAAGCAATCGAGCTCGCGCAGGCGCTTGAGCCAGCGGGCAGCATCCTCTTTCCCCGTGCCGGGTTCGAGGTGCACATCGTCCTCGTTAGTAAACCACGAATCGCGCAGTCGCTTAGGGCGCTCGGCTTGAGGTGGGCGGGCCGAACCTACCTTATAGCCCTCCGCCATGCGGTTGACCGTATCCAAGAGGGCGGGATCGATGGCTACGCAGCCTGCCCCACGCAGGTCGTGGTCGGCATACGTGCTGACCAAGCGATCGAGCCGGCCGCCCTCCGCCAGCTCACCGGCCAGCTCATCAGAGGAGAGGATAAGGTCCTCTCCCCCAACGCCGCCTGGTACCGAGTCAATATCGGCACTGATGGGATAGACCACGGTGAGATCGTGGGGTTTGGGATCCGAGGGGGCATCGCCAAGCGCCTGCTCCTTCCCCTTTACCTGGCCTACGAGGCGCTCCTCCGCAAAGCTGACCGCCTCGCCGCCTACGGTGCCGGTGAGGGTAAACAGCAGCGGATAGGAGCCAGGCTCTTCGATGGCCAGGGTCTGCTCCTCGTGCAGGGAGGTGGGAACCTGGAAGGTAACCTCCCGGGATTCGCCCGGCTGCAGGGGCGCGGTGGTAGTGCTCGGACCGTAATACGGGAATTCGCCGGTGGCCAACTGCGTGCGGGCCTGCGCGGTATCCTCCACGGCATCGCCGCGGCGGCTCGTGAGCTGAAGATTCTCCATGGCTTCATCGGTTGGATTGTGCAGGCGGAAGGTCAGTTTCAGGGCCTTGCCCACGGAAAAGGGCTCGGCCGTAAGGAGATCAAGAGTGGCCCGCTCCGGCCCGCGCGCGCCCAACCATGCTTGGATATCCTGCTGATTTTCGGCGGCCGAGTCCATCTGCGCGGCGGCTTCTGGTAGCGGCAGGCACAAGCCCCACCCCGCTACCGCCATGCAGCCGCCCACGGCGGCCCAAGACTTCAGGCGTTGGCGCATTACCGTGGCGTCACTTTCCCCGCCGCGGCTTCCTTTCGTGCGAGATCGGGAAGGAGATCATGCGCGATGCGCGCCAGCTTGCGCTCATCGGCGTAGGCCAAGTGCTCGATGAGTTCAGAGACGGGGATCCACGAGACCTCGGTGACCTCTGGATCCTCATCGTTCATAATGCCGTCTACAAAACGCAGCAAGTGGTGGTGCACGGTCTTATGGATGCGCACGCCATCAGAGACGAACCAGTAATCAATCATGCCGAGGTCCGCAAAAACCTCACCAGAAATGCCGGTTTCTTCCCATACCTCGCGTTCAGCGGTGACCTCCTTGGCCTCGCCATTTTCCACGTGGCCCTTGGGCATGGACCACAGCAGGCGTCCGCGGCGGTCGAGGCGGCCGATGAGCGCCACATAGAGCCGAGAAAGGTCGACATTGCCATTGGCATCGACGCACTCCGCCAAGCCGGAGACAACGAGGCCGCCCGCGGAGGTTTCATCGCGGGTTTCCATGGCAGTGGATTGGCCATTGCCACCGCGGTAGGGCTTGCGCTGCTGAGTGGTGCGGCGCGCGCGATTATCCGGCCGGCGGCGCCGCCTGCGCCGAGACCGGTTGCGGTTGCGGCCGCCTCCCTTGGAGGGGCCCTGTTCTTGGTTAGTCATCCCTGCCAATCGTAGTAGACTCTCACCCGTGAATTTTCAGGACACTCAGCTAATCGGCGTTCTTGCCCGCGCGGAATCCACCGTCTCCTCCCTCAGCAACCTGCTGGGTGGGCTGGTGGAGAAATTTGCCGCGCGCGGCTACTCGCTCTACCTCGTGGGCGGCTCTGTGCGCGATGCGCTTTTGGGTCGCTTGGGAAATGACCTGGACTTTACTACCCCGGCCCGCCCCGAGGTGGTCAAGGAGATCCTCGATGAGTGGGCCGAAACCGTGTGGGATACCGGCATAGACTTCGGTACCGTCTCCGCGGCCTACAAGGGCCAGCAGATTGAGATCACCACCTTCCGCTCTGATTCTTATGACGGCCAGTCCCGCAATCCAGAGGTGGTTTACGGTGACACCTTGGAGGGCGACCTAGTACGGCGCGACTTCAAGGCCAATGCGATGGCCATTGAGCTGCTTGCCGACGCCTCCTTTAAGTTCCACGATCCCCTCCACGGCCTCCACGACATAGCTGACCGGGTGCTCGATACTCCGGATAAGCCGGAGATCTCCTTCCACGATGATCCGCTCCGCATGCTGCGTGCGGCGCGTTTCGCCTCCCAGTTGGAATTCCGCGTGGCCGATCGCGTCGTGGAGGCCATGCGGGATATGGCTGGCGAAATCCAGCGCATCACCGTAGAGCGCGTGCAGGTGGAGCTGGATAAGCTCATCTGCGGCACGGCCCCGTGGGATGGCATTGATCTACTGGTATCTACGGGAATCGCGGACTATATCTTCCCCGAGATCCCCGCGCTACGCATGACCGCGGACGAACACGCGCAGCACAAGGACGTCTATGCGCACTCGCTCAAGGTGCTGAGCCAGGCCATGGACCAGGAAGAAGATGGTCCAGACCTCGTCCTGCGCTGGGCGGCGCTGCTCCACGATATTGGCAAGCCGGATACCTTTGATAACACCGATGGCAAGGTCTCCTTCCACCACCACGAGGTGGTGGGCGCGAAGCTCGCCCGCAAGCGCCTGCGCAAGTTGAAGTACCCCAAGGCCACCACGGAGTCCATCGGCCAGCTGGTGTACCTGCACATGCGCTTCCACGGGTTTGGGGAAAATCAATGGACCGATTCCGCCGTGCGCCGCTATGTCACCGACGCCGGTGATCTTCTCCCCCGCCTGCACAAGCTGGTGCGCGCCGATTGCACCACCCGCAATGCCAAGAAGGCCCGCCGCCTCCAGCGCACCTACGATCAGCTGGAAGAGCGCATCGAAGAGATCGGCCGCAAGGAGGACCTGGCGCGCGTGCGTCCAGACCTCGACGGCAACGAGATCATGGAGATCTTAGGGCTCCAGCCCGGC
The DNA here is from genome assembly GCF_039907195.1 of Corynebacterium sp. c3Ub_189. Lineage (NCBI taxonomy): Bacteria > Bacillati > Actinomycetota > Actinomycetes > Mycobacteriales > Corynebacteriaceae > Corynebacterium > Corynebacterium sp. c3Ub_189. The sequence continues at coordinate 7,874 of NZ_JASBOF010000015.1, forward strand.
CCTGAGGTGGGCCAGGCATGGTCCTATCTCAAGGAGCTGCGCCTCGAGCATGGCCCCCTCGAGCGCGAGGAAGCGATTGCGAAGTTGCGTGAGTGGTGGGATTCTAAACAGTGATGTTTGCCGATAGATTATTCAACGCCCTCGAGCGCAATGACCCCGCCCCCGGCCAGCTGCTCATCGCCGCTCCGGGGATGCTTTCGCCGGAATTCGCCCGTTCCGTCATTCTCGTTATTGAGCACAATGACATGATGACCTTCGGCGTGGATCTGACCAAGCGCTCCGAGGTGGCGATTTTCAATGTGCTGCCGGAATGGCTTCCCGTTGTGGCCAAGCCGCAGGCGCTGTACATCGGCGGCCCGCTCAATCAGCAATCCGTCGTAGGACTCGCGCAAACCAACCAGGGCGTCGATCCGGACAAGCACGATCGCCTCACCCGCCTCGCCCCGCGCCTCGCGCATGTGGATCTGCGCGCGGAGCCAGAAGAGATAGAGCCCTTGGTCTCGGGCATGCGCATGTTTGCCGGCTACGCCGAGTGGGGCCCGGGCCAGCTCGAGGAGGAAATCGAGGCCGGCGAATGGTTCGTCTCCCCTGCCCTGGCCCAAGACGTTATTACGCCGGGCCCGGCCGACCTCTGGTCCGATGTGATGAAGCGCCAGCCCATGCCATTGCCGCTGTACTCTACCTACCCCGTCAACGTGGAAGACAATTAATTCCTATCGAGCTGCAGGCAGTGGGCTAAACTAGCCCGCATGCGTGAGGATATTGCACAAGGTTTGCGGGATACCTGGGCCGCCGCCATCGGCCTCATTCCCCTCGGCCTTGCCTTCGGCCTGCTCATGGTCCAATCCGGCTTTAGTTGGTGGTGGACGCCGATTTTTTCCATCGTCATCTACGCCGGCTCTATGGAGTTCCTGGCCATTTCCATGGTCACCGGCGGCGCCACACCCTTGGCTTCCCTGGTTACCGGTTTCATGGTGAACTTCCGCCATATTTTCTATGGTCTTACTTTTCCTCGCCACCGCATTCACTCGCGCCTAGGCAGGGCTTATTCCACCTATGCGCTTACCGACGAAACCTATGCCATCGTCTCCTCCCTCCCCACCCATGACCGCCCGACTGGGGCCCGGATCCTCACCATCCAAATTTTTTGTCAGGCTCTGTGGGTAGGTGGTGGCATTGTCGGTGCTCTCGCCGGCCAGGTGATTCCCTCTACCGTGCAGGGCATGGAATTCGCCCTAGTGGCGCTCTTCGTCGTGCTGGCGATGGATTCCTTCCGCAATAACCAGGACTTCTCATTGTCTTTGAGCGCCGCGATGGTGGGGATCCTCGCCGCTGCCTTCGTCCCTGGTCAACTTCTCATGGTGGCTCTCAGCGCCTACTTCATCCTGTTGATTATTCGGTACCTATCTCCACGCGTCGATGCGGCTTTTACCTTGCGTAGGCGAGGCGACGTTAAGAGATTCCGGGAGGAGTGCTAATGCCTGCTGGAGTCACCCTTGCTTCCATCGCGGCCGTCCTAGTTCCCGTCGGCCTCATTACCGTTGTACTTCGCCAACTTCCTTTCTCCTTTGTGAAATGGATGAAGGATAGTCAGTTCTTTTCTTTACTCGGCATGATGATGCCTGTCGGCGTAATGACCATCTTGGTGGTGTATACCGTCCACGGGCAGGCCGGCGCCCCCGGTGGTATCTGGGCGGCTCTCCTTGGCGTGGTGGTCACCTTCCTGCTTCACCTGTGGAAGCGGGACTCAGCGCTGTCCATTTTCGGCGGAACCGCCTTCTATATGCTCCTCGTCAACGTAGTCTTTTAGCCCTTGCGACTCTTATAGGCCGAACTTGGCGGTGGCTTCGGACCACAGGGCATCGAACCGAGACTGGTCCACGTACTGCGCGCGAATGTCCGGAAAATCATCATAGGTATCCGGGTGAGGGACAACCTCTTGCGGCTGATCTACGTTTCCCGTGGAACTAGTTGGTGTCGCTACCCCGACGATGGCATCCGAGGGATCCAGTGCAATCATGCGCACCATGCGGCAGCTGCTTGCATCGCGCTCTTCCATTTCCGCTATGTGGATCGCTGAGCCCACTCCGGGTACATTCAGTTCGGTTCGTACGTATAGGTAATTTCTCATGGCACTTAAGTTTAGTTACGTGCTGGGGCGCTGTGCGTAGCGGGCCGCTAGCCACGAGCACATCATCAGCTGAACCTGGTGATAAATCATCAACGGGAGGATGAGTAGGCCAAGGGATGCGCCGCCAGAAGCGAAGATGACCGACGCCATGGGTAGTCCCGTGGCTAAAGACTTTTTCGATCCACAGAACTCGATTGCAATGGTGTCGGCGCGATTGAATCCCATCTTTTGGCTTGCCTTTCTGGTGAGCCACAGCATGAAGGCGACGAAGGCAGCAGCGAACACAACTAGGAAAGCCAGATCCCACAGGGAAATAGAGGACCAAATTCCGTCCACCACACCCTTAGAAAAAGCGGAATATACCACCATCGCGATTGAGCCGCGGTCCACGATTTTAGTGGCCTTGCTTTGCGCAACCTTCCCCGCCCAGCGCCGAGTAAGTTGACCTAAAACAAATGGCACCAACAATAGAAGGGCGATTTCGCTGAATACTGACGTATCGATGTGAACTTCTCCCCCAGTTCCCATCAGGAGCATGACGAGCAATGGAGTGATGATTACTCCCACCAAGTTTGAGGCGGAAGCCGATACGATCGCGCCCGCCACGTTTCCTTTCGCGATTGAGGTGAAGGCAACCGAAGACTGCACCGTGGATGGAACCAGCGTGAGGAATAAGATACCTAAGTACATGTCGTGCGATATGACAGCGGTGAGTGGCCGCAGTGCTATGCCTATTAGCGGGTAAAAGACAAAGGTAAAGGCGAGAATTGTGAGGTGTAGCCGCCAGTGTTTTAGTCCGTTGAGGGCTTCTTGAGTGGGAAGCCTCGCGCCATACAAAAAGAAAAGTAGCGCGATGGCTACGTTTGTTAATTGGCCGAATATGTCGGCGAAGTTCCCGCGGGCTGGTGCGATTATCGCAATGATGACCGCCAGGATAATGAGGACAATAAGCGGGTCGGGCTTCTTCAAACGCTGCAGCATGCTAAGAGTTTAAACCCGATTCGTCTTCACATGCTGCAGATACTCGAGCCAAGAAAACACAACCCGTGTAGTTTCACGTGAAACCACACGGAAGATATACTTTATGCCGTAGTGACGTTAGAGCCGTCTTGTTTAACTTCGTATTCTTCCAATGGATCGCGCCCCGGGCCGGAGATTACGCTTCCATCGCTGAGATTGTAGGAGGTGTTGTGTGCCGTGCAGGTTGCCGTCATGCCATCGATCTCGGTGATGGGATTGCGCTGGTGGGGGCAGGTCTGGGAGTAGGCCTTAAACTCGCCTTCCTTGGGCTGGGTGAAGATCACGCCATCGACAATCTTAGCGGAGCCAATCGGAATCTCGGTCGCCGCTATTTCTGCGGACGGAGAGGAGCCACAGGCCGCGGCGTAGGCGCCTGCAAATGTAGTGGCGGTTCCAAGCAAGAACATTCGACGGGAGCACTTAATCATGCCTCTACTTTAGCTTGTCGGTCTTGCGTATTGTGCCGTTCCCGTTTGCCCGGTTTAAATTATAGTTTCACGTGAAACGCTGAACTTAGTCAGCTAGGAGCCCCTCCCACGTCTCCGGAGAGCCATCGGAGGTAGCGATAAGTTCATAGGTGCCGGACTCAATTCCTAAATCATCAACGATGCTCTGTGCAGATTGCTGTTCGTGTGCTTCTGCTACGGACGTCGTTACCTTGTGGTCTTGCTCAGCGTAAGCGCCGATCGCAAAAGTTGAAGCGGCGATGGCCGCCAGGGCGGTACTTTTCTTCATGCACTATATTCTGCCCTTCGGGGGGATGGGTGCGCTTTTGCCTGTCAGGGTTCCATGGCAGCTTTACGTAACCTCTATCCTCTCTCGCAGGAATCGCAAAGATGCGGTATATCAACTATAGAAGTAGTCAAGTATGGGTTAATTCCAGATTATAGTTTAGATTTAAATATCGACAGTTACTAAAAAGTGATAAGCATCAGTCCTTCATAATAAGGTCACTGTGACTAACACGAAGTGCTCGGAGATAGTTCGACACGAATACCATAGCTACAAAAATTCCCCTTCTGGACGGAAGATGAATCTTTCTCCAGAAGGGGTTGGTTGCGCAGCAGTGCGTGGCTACCTGTCGGATTCGCGAGCGGCGTGACGGAGCGCGTCGACATCAACCTGGGGGGCGGATGCTGCGGGGGCCTCTTCCCCACCGCAACCGTCGGAACCACAATTACAGGATTCTCCGCAACCCTCCTCATCAGCGTGTGCTTGTTCGTAGAGGAACGCGGCACGTGAGCCGAGGTTAGAACCGATGGAGAGGGCTAGAACAGCGGCCACAAAAGTAAGAATCGGGATGAGCCACATCCAGCCTTGAGCACGAAGCGCGACGATGCCGCCAAAAACTAGACAGACACCGCTAAGGATCCAGAATGGTCCGGCGACGCGATGGGCATTGTCCCATGCTTCACGAGACTTGCGAATTTCCTGTAGGCGCAAGCCGATATAGCTATTTCCAGGTAGGCGCTTGGTTGAGGCCAAGGCTCCCACGACGATAAGAAAGACGGCGAGGATTAAAAAGATGATTCCCACAGCGATCATGTACTTAGTTTAACCTTGTAGCGCCAAGATAAAAATCGTGGCTGGGGTAAGTATTCTGAATATGCCGCCGGTCGGGTAGTATGCATTTAAGGTCAATCGATAGATATTGAATCGACCGTTGCCTCTGTACCGCGCTGTTTCACCTTGAAATTGTTTACCAAGGGGCGAAACACCCGATTTGATTGTAAGTACATGAATCTCAAGAAACTCTCGGAATCTTTATTGTTCCGCATCATCGTCGCCATCATCCTTGGCGTGGTGGTGAGCCAATTCGCGCCAGAATGGTTTGGCCGCGTATTCGCCACCTTCAATGGACTCTTTAGTAACTTCCTCAATTTCTTTATTCCGGTCCTCATCTTCGCGCTTATCGCCCCGTCGATTGCTGCTCTGGGGCGGGGAGCCGGGAAATGGTTGGGTGTTACTGCAGGCATTGCCTACGGCTCAACGATTGTTGCGGGTCTTCTTGCCTACGTACTTGCGCACTGGCTCTACCCCACCATGCTCAGTGGTCAGGATCTGATTACAAATGTCTCCGATATCGATGAGGGCGCGCTTACCCCGTACTTCGAGGTGGAAATGGCGCCGCCTTTTGAGGTCATGACGGCCCTGCTGTTGTCATTCTGCATCGGCGTAGCGATGACTACAGTGAAGTCCGATACCTTGTATGCGGTCACAAGGGAATTGGAGAGCGTAGTAGTCAAGGTCATTTGGGGCTTTGTAGTGCCAATTCTGCCCTTCTATATCTTCGGCATGTTTTTGGGCTTGGGCATGAATGGCAATTTGGGCTCAGTGCTCTCGGCCTTCGCCAAGGTCCTCGTTCTGGCAGTTGTCATGACTCTGGTTTACCTGGTGCTCCAGTACATTATCGCTGGTGCAATTACCGGCAAGAATCCTTTCAAAGCACTGCGCAATATGTTGCCGGCATATTTCACCGCACTGGGAACCTCCTCTTCTGCCGCCACCATCCCGGTGTCTATGGAGTCCACCTTGAAGAATGGCATTTCGAAGCCGGTGGCAAGCTTCGTTATCCCGCTGTGCGCGACCATTCATCTCTCTGGTTCCATGATTAAGCTGACGCTCTATGCCTTTGCGATTGTATACATGGCGAATCTGGATATTAGTACGAGCACCGGGCTTGGTTTCATCTTCCTGTTGGGGATCATGATGATTGCCGCACCAGGTGTGCCTGGCGGTGCGGTCATGGTCGCAGCTGGACTACTGGCGGACATGATGGGCTTTGACGATGGCATGGTGGCACTGATGATCGCGGCCTATATTGCAATCGACTCGGTTGGCACTGCCGCCAACGTTACTGGCGACGGCGCCATTGCGATGATCGTGGACAAGTTCGCAGGCGACAAAAAGGGCCCTACTGAAGAGGAACCTGCAGAAGCAACCGCTTAGAGGCTTTCTTAACTCGGACCCCTTCTCAGCTGCCGATAGCTGAGAAGGGGTCCTTCGCGTCTTCAGGACTACTTTTGAGTCGCTGCCTTCATACGAGCTACATACGCGGCGAGTTCTTTATGCAATGCTTTCTCATCGGAGATGCGGCCTGGAGTTCCTTCCACTGGCCTGCCTTTCGCGTCTGTTTCACGTGAAACGTGGCGATCAATTATCTTGGTGATTGCGGAGCCTGTAATGGCGCCCGCTGCCCCAGCGGTCACGGCATCGCGCACGTGTTGCGGCTCGGAAATGCCGAATCCTAACAGTACTGGAGGCCCGTCGAATCTATTGATGTTGGCGACGACATCTTCGAGCCCAATAGTCTCAGATTCCTTTTCGGCACCCGTGACTCCATCTCGTGATACTGCGTAGATATAGCCGCGTGAGCTTTGAGCGACGCCCTCGAGGGTGTGCGCAGTCGCGCGGGCCGGGGCGATAAATATTGGATCAATACCGGCTTTTTCTGCTGCGGCGATGAAGGGAGCGCCTTCGCGCACGGGGACGTCGGGAAGCAAGATGCTGTCCGCGCCCGCTTCTGCAAACTCGGCGTAGAAGCGGTCGAAACCCCGAGTGAAGGCCACATTGCCGTAGATGAGCATGCCGATGGGAAGCTCGGGAAACTCCGCGCGGATTGTTCGCACCTGTTCTAAGGCGGAATCTACGGTGGCGCCGCCGTCGAGCGCGCGAAGGTGGGAGGCCTGAATGGTGGGGCCGTCGGCCACTGGGTCAGAAAATGGAACTCCTAGCTCCAATGCATCGGCTCCGGCCGCGACGACGGTTCGCACGATGGCCAGCGTGTGCTCCGGTGTGGGATCGCCCAACATGAGGAATGGGACGAAAGCGCCCTCTCCCCTGTTGTGTAGTGAGTGGAATAGGTCTTCGTATCGGGTGCTCATTAGTTCTTCTCCTGGAGCTTAAACTCTGGGTGGTTCTCAAGGGTGTGGCGGACGTAGTCGATGTCCTTATCGCCGCGGCCGGAAAGGGAGACCAAGATGGTGATGTCCTCGTCCTTACGCTTCAAGGCGTAGGCCAACGCGTGAGAGGATTCGAGGGCCGGAATGATGCCTTCCTTAGTGGAAAGAAGCTGGAATGCTTTGAGTGCTTCGGCGTCAGTTATGCCGACATAGTGCGCGCGGCCACTGGCGTGTAAGTGCGCGTGCTGTGGTCCTACGCCTGGGTAGTCGAGTCCGGCGGAAATCGAATAGGATTCTTCCACTTGGCCGTCCGCGTTGCGCATGAGGTAGCTGCGCGCGCCGTGGAGGATGCCAACCGTACCGTTGTTGATGGTGGCACCGTGCTTGCCGGAGTGTAGGCCTTCGCCGCCAGGTTCGGCGCCGACGAGTTCGACTTCCTCTTCTTCAATAAAATCTGCGAACATACCGATTGCATTAGAACCGCCGCCGACGCAAGCCACTACTACATCCGGTAGCCCACCGGTGCGCTCAAGCATCTGGGCCTTAGCCTCTTCAGAGATGACCTTGTGGAACTCTCGGACGATGGTTGGGAATGGATGGGGTCCGGCCGCGGTACCGAGGAGATAGTGGGATTCATGGAAAGTGGCGGTCCAATCACGGAGGGCTTCATTCACCGCGTCCTTAAGAGTTCCGGATCCGGTGTCGACGGCGACGACCTTCGCGCCCATCAGTTCCATACGGAATACATTTGGCTGCTGTCGGGCCACATCTTTCGCGCCCATGTAGACCACACACTCGAGATCCAGTAGCGCGCAAGCAAGTGCAGTAGCGGTGCCGTGCTGGCCCGCTCCGGTCTCCGCGATAATGCGTGTCTTCCCCATCCGCTTTGCTAGCAGTGCCTGTCCGAGAACTTGGTTCGTCTTGTGTGCTCCACCGTGTACGAGGTCCTCACGCTTGAGGAAGATGCGCGCCTTGCCCCCGAGGTTCCTCGCCTCTGTAATTGGTGTGGGACGGCCGAGATAGTCACGCAATAGCGTGCTTAGCTCTTTGCGAAAGGCCGGGTCGTTTTGTGCTTCGACAAAAGCCTTCTCAAGTTGGTCGAGTGCTGGGATGAGGGATTCGGGGACGAACTGTCCGCCGAATTCACCAAAGTATGCCGGAAGGAGCGTTTCACGTGAAACTGTCATCGTTCTCTTCTTTCTATGGGTGTGTGTAGTTTCGGATGGTGCTAAAGGCTTGGGCGATCAATGAGGAGTCCTTGCGGCCGGGTGCATACTCCAAGCCTGAGTTGAGGTCCAGTCCCGAGGCTCCGATTCTCAGTGCCTCTTCGAGGTTCTCTACCCGGAGCCCTCCAGCGAGGAGAGCTTTCTCCTTCACTTCTGCGGGAATCGTCTGCCAGTCAAATGTGGTTCCCGTCCCGCCACTGCCGGAGTCGAGGACAAGAGCGCCTACCTCTGGTACTAGGTCCGGTGCCAAGGTAGCGAAGTCAGGGTTATTCATGTCGATGGCCCGCCAAAGGCTAAGACCGTCAGCGACGCCGCGAACATCTTGAAGGAATTCCAGCTCTGCTTCCCTACTGCCTTGGAATGGGGCGTGAAGCTGGAGAACTTTGAGGCCGGGGATCCTGGCTATGTTTCCTAGCGTCTCCAAATCCGTAGACCGCGTCACGGCTACGTACTCCAACTCTGGTTCCGCGGAAATGATGCTCTGTGCGGTTTCACGTGAAACACTGCGGGGCGAATCCGGTGCGAAGATGAGGCCTCCATAGCGGGCTCCAGCAGCGCGGGCTGCTTGTGCGGAGGAGGCGGTGGTAAGGCCACATACTTTATTGGTACCAAAGATGAGGTCGCGCGCCGCCCGATCGATGTCCTCCTGGGAGGTGAGCTGCGAGCCTACAAGGAAGGCATGCGCGTGGGCTCCTAACCGGCGGACGGTGGCGTTATCTCGGATTCCAGATTCGGAAACTATCACCTTTCCGTCTGGAACATGGCGGGCTAGGCGTTCGGTGCGGCCTAAATCAATGCTGAGATCGTGGAGATTGCGGTTGTTGATGCCGATGATATCGACTCCAAAATTCACCGCGCGATCGACTTCGTCCTCGGTGATGGCTTCAGTCAAGACGTCTAGGCCGAGTTCGTCCGCCAGTGCCTTGAGCTCACCGTAGGTGTCATCGTCGACGATAGACATCATGAGCAAGATGGCATCGGCGCCGTAATATCGCGCGGCATAGACCTGGATGGGATCGACAATGAAGTCTTTGCACAGCACGGGCACATGGGTGGATAGCGCGACAGTCTGTAAATGGTCATAGTCGCCGCCAAACCGATCGGGCTCGCACAAGACCGAGATGGCGGAGGCGTAGCGAGAGTAGATCCGGGCAATATCGCCCGGGCGATAGTCCTCGCGAATTTTGCCAAGGGACGGCGAGGCAGACTTGCACTCTAAGATGAAGCGGTTGGTGCCACGGAGGGCGTCGGCAAGCGAACGCTCCGATCGTGGCACACTAGCCAGGTCTACGTGGGATAGCCGCTCACGGAGTGCGGGCAGGTGAGTGCGGCGCTCGGCGACGATCTCCTCGAGCACCGTAGGTAAAGTATTCTCCGCCATTAATTCTCCTCCCCTACTGCATAATTCGTGCTCTCGTGGAGCGAGAGCCATTCTTCAACAGCGCCGCTGCCAATCAGTTCCTTTGCGTGGGTGACTCCCGCCGCGATAGTCTCCGTGATCCCGTTGAGGTAAAACATGGCGCCGGCGCTGGCGGCAATGGCGTCACAATGGGCGGGCTCGCCACGGCCGGCAAAAACCGCACGGAGGGCTTGGGCATTGGCGGCGCCATCGCCGCCGGCTAGGTCCGCTAGTTCGTGGCGCTTGATGCCGAGGTCTTCTGGGGTGAGCTCATAAGAGACAATCTCGCCGTCGTTGAGCTCCCAGACCTGTGTCGTGCCGTGGGTAGCGATCTCATCCGTGCCAGCACCATGGACGACCAAGGCGCGTTCCCGGCCGAGCTCTCGGAAGACTTCCGCGATGAGTTGGCCTTGGGCCGGGTGTGCGATGCCCATGATTTGCAGTGATGGGCGTCCTGGGGACAGGAGGGGACCTAGTGTATTGAAGATGGTGGGGATGCCTAGCGCCTTGCGCACCGGTTGTACGTGGGCGACCGCTGGGTTGTAGGCTGGGGCGAATAGGAACGTGAAGTTGGAAGCTTTAAATTGACGCACCGCCCGGGCGGCGTCTAGGTCCAGAGGGATATTCAGGGCTTCGAGAACATCGGCCGATCCCGACTTGGAAGAGACCGAGCGGTTGCCATGCTTGATCATCTTCACTCCCCCGGCGGCGGCAACGAGGGAGGCACCCGTAGTGATATTGATAGTATTCGCGCCATCGCCACCAGTGCCGGCCGAATCCATGAGTCCTTCTCCGGTGATGGGGAATGGATAGCCCACTTTCAAGAAAGCTTTGGCCGCGCCGGCAATGTCTGCGAAGGTCTCGCCGCGGGTGCGGATATGGGTAAGTAGCGCCGCGATATGAATATCGTCGTAGTCGCCCACGGCCAAGGGGGTAAATACCTCCATGGCTTCTTCGATGGTGGGCTGAGAATTATTCAGGAAGGCTTGCAAGGTACGCAGGGGTGTGTGATTCATTTTAGTGCTCCGTATCTATAGTTGCGGGTGTATATAGTTGGTTAATGCAACGCTCAAGCATGGCGGGGCCGCGGGGCGTAAGGATGGACTCGGGGTGGAATTGCAAGCCGAGGGCCCTACCGTCGTCCGTTTCGGCTGCCATGGCTACCTCTCCGATGTCTGTGGACGTACGCGCGAGACAACGCATCCCCCGAGGGAGGTCCGTACATCCAAGCGAGTGATAGCGCGCCACCGGAACTTGCGTACCTAAGTGATCCGGTTGGTCCGGCTCGGTATCGGTGGCAAGGCCCTGAAAGACGGGGTGCATAACGCCGGCCTCGGTCAGGTTCATCGGGAGGGACTTCCCGTGTACGGGGCCGCACGGTTCGACCGCGCCGCCGTGGTGCTCGAGTAGCGCTTGGAAGCCGAGGCATACGCCGAGGATCGGGGTGGTGCCTAGGGTGGCGTCGATAAGTTCCATCATGCAGCCGGCATCCCGAGGATGACCGGGGCCCGGGGAAAGCACAATAATGTCGGGTTGCGCGTGCAGCACATCGTGCACCGCTACGGTATTGCGAAACACGGTGGTATCGAATCGAGCGAGGGCATCGACGAGGTTGTAGACAAAAGAATCGTGGTTATCCAGAAGGACAATATGCGGCGAGCTCATCGCTGTACCTCCAATTCGGCTCCGTGTGCCATGGCGATGGCATGGAGGACGGCGTAGGCCTTATGCACCGTTTCATCGGCCTCGGCTTGCGGCACTGAATCCTTGACCACGCCGGCGCCGGCCTGCACAACTGCGGTGCCGTCCTGGACGTAGGCCGAGCGGATGACGATGCAGTTATCCATGGCTCCATCGCCGCGCAGGTATCCCACCGCCCCGCCATAGGAGCCGCGGCGCTTTCCCTCCGTGCAGCGCACAAGTTCGGTGGCGCGAAGTTTGGGCGCTCCCGTAAGCGTTCCCATGTTCATGCACGCGCGGTAGGCATCGAGCGCATCGAAGTCCGGGTGGAGCGTCGCCGTGACGCGGGAGACCAGGTGCATGACCCGTGAGTAGCGGTCAACGTGCAGGAGTTCTGCCACTTGCCGGCTGCGGGGCACGGCCACGCGAGCGAGGTCATTGCGTGCTAGGTCCACCAGCATTGTGTGCTCCGCAATCTCTTTCTGGTCTGTACGCATTTCTAGCTCGTTGCGAATATCTAGTTCATGGTTGATGCTGCCATCCGGGTTGAGCCCGCGTGGCCGAGTTCCGGCGATGGGATAGAGCTGAATCTGCCCATCTTCCGGCGTGAACTTGAGATTTGATTCTGGCGAGGCGCCGAAGAGCTCATAGACGGCACCGCGGACGTAGAACATATAGGGCGAGGGGTTGGTCTCGCGCAGCGCCCGGTAGGCAGCCAGGGCGTTGGGGCATTCCACGGTGAAGGCGCGCGCGGGCACTACTTGGTAGATATCGCCGGCGTGAATATTGCCTTTAAGCTTGTCGACGTCCGCCCGAAACCCCGCATCATTCACATCGGCCACCGCCCGGATCTTTTCCCTTTGCGGCGCCGTGGGACGAGCAGCCACCGGCAGTGAGGCAAGAGAATCCAACTCTTCCTGCAGGCGCTTGTCGTCGATGTCCCAGCCTTCTAGGTGTGCAGTTCCTTGTAGGTGGTCCACTGCGAGGACCGTTTGGGCTACCAAGAATTCAAAGTCCGGGTAGGTGTTGGCCCCGGGCTCAACCTCGGGCAGTTCCTCAAAAGTAGCGAGGTAGTCATAAGCGAATCCGCCCCCAAGGAACGGCAATATTGGAGAGGAATAGTTGGCTTCTAATTGCAGGAACCGCAAAATATCGGCGGTAGATTCGGCAAGAAGCCGCTCCCGCTCGTCGGGCTGTGTGGACAGCGAGAATTCGAAAACCGCGGCGGTAGTTTCACGTGAAACTAGGCGATGGTGGAACCGGTCCTCGAGGGAAGGAAGGAGCGTCTCCCCTGCCTCCGTGAGGGCGCGTACCTCTACCCTCTGGCCGTGGCATGTTACTTTCAGGGCGGCCCTGAGGACCGCGAGGCAATTGAGATTCTTCTTTGTCTCAATGTCCGCGCTTTCGAGAAGTAGGGAGTCGTGCGGTTGTGCGAGGGCGTCAAAGATTGCGGCCGCATCGCTGCCGTAGGAGATGTCGCGAGTGGCGGTGTATGGCATTGCAGTGCCCTTTCGATGGGTGTGGGGAACGGGGAAACGGATAGGAAGCTTCCGCGAGCAGAGGCACTAAAACGCCAAAAGGCCCGCAGAATGCGAGCCTAAAAATGGGATGTGGAATAAGGCCCGCGGGTTACGCGCGCCACCACCAAGCAGTAGTCATCTTCTTCATAACGGTCATACTAACCTAGATTTCTATAGCCTGTCAGGTAATCGATAAAAATATTCATCCTCTCCCACTATGCGCTTGTGCTTGGCGCCGGACCAAGAAAGCCAGCTAACGAATCGCGGTACTGTGGAGTGCATTCACGCAATGGAGAAAGGTGATGAATATGAGCATCGACCAGAAGGAACTACTAGCGAAGGTCCCCACTCAGCTTTTGATAGGCGGACAGTGGCGCGATGCGTCTTCCGGTGAGACCTTTGACGTAGAAAATCCGGCGACGGGCGCGACCATCGCCACGCTGTCGTCAGCGGATTCTGATGATGCGGTGGCTGCCCTCGATGCTGCCTGTGCGGTCCAAGATGAGTGGGCGCGCACCACCCCGCGCGAGCGCGCCGATATACTCCGCCGCGCCTTTGAATTGGTACACGAGCGCGCCGATGAGTTCGCCACCCTGATGACCCTTGAAATGGGAAAGCCCTTTGCTGAGTCGCAAGGTGAGGTCACCTATGGTGCGGAATACTTGCGGTGGTTTAGTGAGGAAGCCACGCGCGATTATGGCCGCTACTCCCCCGTCCCGGAAGGTACCTTGCGCATGGTTACCCGCCGCAAGCCTGTGGGTCCGTGTCTATTGATTACTCCGTGGAACTTCCCCCTCGCCATGGCCACCCGAAAGGTTGCTCCGGCCGTTGCAGCGGGCTGCACCATGGTCCTGAAGCCGGCCAAGCTGACGCCGCTCACCACGCAGTACTTCGCACAAACCATGCTCGATGCCGGCCTGCCACAGGGCGTGCTCAATGTGGTCTCCGGCAGCTCCGCTTCGGCCATTTCGGAGCCCTTGCTTGCCGACGCCCGCTTGCGCAAGCTCTCCTTCACCGGTTCTACCCCAGTGGGCAAAATCCTCCTTAAGGGTGCCGCGGATAATGTCTTGCGCACCTCTATGGAGCTTGGCGGTAATGCACCGTTCATTGTTTTCGAGGATGCGGATATTGACCAAGCGGTTGCGGGAGCCATGGGCGCGAAGATGCGCAATATTGGCGAGGCCTGCACTGCGGCCAACCGCTTCTTGGTGCACGAGTCCGTGGCGGAGGAGTTTACGCAAAAGCTGGCAGCAGAGTTTGAGAAACTCGTCGTCGGTAATGGCATGGACGAAGGTGTGACGTGTGGTCCGCTGATTGAGGCTAAGGCACTCGACAATGTTGCATCCTTGGTTGAGGATGCGGTGGACAAGGGTGCGACCGTTGTCACCGGCGGCACCCGCGGCGAGGGCGCGGGTCACTTCTATGCGCCCACTATCCTGAGCAATGTTTCACGTGAAACTCGCGTCGCTCAGGAAGAAATTTTTGGACCGGTCGCGCCCATCCTAACCTTCAAGGATGAATCGGAAGCGCTAGAGATTGCGAACGATACGGATTACGGACTTGCCTCCTATGTATATACGGAGGATTCCGATCGCCTCTGGCGCGTTGCCGACGGCCTCGAGTTTGGGCTGATGGGATTCAATGCCGGTGTCATCTCCAATGCCGCTGCCCCATTCGGCGGCGTCAAGCACTCTGGTTTAGGACGCGAAGGCGGCGCCGAAGGTATTGAAGAATATACCTCGGTGCAGTACTTGGGTATTCGTGATCCTTATGCCGGCGCCTAGGATTCAAGAACTTTTCTTAAGCGCGAATAAGTCAACGCTACCTACCCAGTGCGTAGCATTTTCCAGTTCAAAGCGTAGCGATTGTCGGTAGCCGCCCGTGTACGGGCGGCGTCGGTAAGGGTCTGGAAAGCTTTTCAATTAACCTTTGCAGCCTGCGGGGCGTATAGTTCCTCTCCGTAAAATTTAATTTCTATTTCCTTCATCTGCGATGCGTGGCCTTATGGCCAGCGCGTGGAGAGGGAATTTTCTTTTTGTTATTTGGAGTGAGTATATGACGTCTACAGAATCTGCAGCGGCTAAGCCGCCGCTGATTACGCCTACGTTTGTCCTCGCGTGGGTGGCTAATTTTTGTCAGTTCTTGGTCTTCTACCTGTCCGTAACCACCATGGCCCTCTACGCGGTAGAGAGTTTCGGGGCATCGGATACCGTGGGTGGTTTCGCCTCCAGTGCCTTTGTTCTGGGCGCGACGTGCATGCGCGTGTTCTCCGGCTGGATCGTGGACCGCGTGGGCCACAAGAAGGCGGCCTTGACTTCACTGGTCTTCGTCACAGTTGTAGCTGTGGCGTACTTTTTTGCGCATAATGTTGCGGTCTTGATTATCGTGCGAATGGTGCACGGCGCGGGCTATGCCTTGACCTCTACCGCACTCATGGCGGTAGCGCAGTCCGTTATCCCGCACGAGCGCCGTGCGGAAGGCACCGGATACTTCGCCTTGGGCACTACCCTGGCAACCGCGTTCGGTCCAGCTATCGGCCTGTTCTTGGCCAATAACATCGGCTACACTACGCTATTTGCAGTCGCCCTTGGCGCAAATATCGTTTCCCTGATCCTGGCCTTGGTGCTGCGCTATCCGGCCGAGGTTTCCTCCGAAAAGCCGGCCTTTAGGCTGCGCAATGCCGTACACCCCAACGTGGTTCCCATCGGTCTATTCATGCTCCTAGTCGGCATCGCCTACTCCGGCGTGGTTACCTATCTCAACGCCTACGCACGCAAGGAAGACCTGGCCACCGGCGCAGGGCTGTTCTTCATTGGCTATGCGGTCACGATGCTCATCATGCGCTTCGTCTTGGGGCGCATCCAGGACCATAAGGGTGATAATGCCGTGATGTACCTCGGCTTGGCCGCCTTTGTCGTGGCGCTGCTGCTCATGGGCTTCCCCACCAATGACGTCATGCTGGTGGTCGCAGGCGCCTGCACCGGTTTGGGCTTCGGCACCCTCAGCCCCGCCTGCCAAGCCATCTCCGTGCGCTCGGTGCCTGCCGCGCAAATGGGCGCGGGCATCTCCACCATGTTCCTGCTCATGGACCTCGGCATTGGCCTGGCTCCATTCGGCCTGGGCCCCATCGTTGCGGCAACGGGCTTCGACACGATGTATCTTATTCTCGCGGGCCTCGTGGTTATCGCCGCTATCTACTACTTCTTTGTGCACGGCCGCTTCCCTAAGGCGAAGGGGCACCATCTGAGCTTTGAAAAGGGCGAGTAGCACAGTTACACTCCCCTACTTCGCACTTAGCATGTAAAGCACGCCAGCACTCAGTGCTGGCGTGTTTTTGTTATGCGCGCACTCCGGGCGAGAAGACTGTGCTGGACTCTTGGCAAGCTAAACGTCGTGACGTGGCCTGCGGTTCCGGAAGTAGAGTATGCGTCTAGACTCGCTGTGCAGGGATGTGCCGACTAACGGTCCCGGTCCCTACTGTGGGCCTCTGCGGCTTCCCATAGCGCCGAGTACAAGCCACGGGTGCCTGGCCTGCAGGCCTAGGGCGGGGCAATGACGAGCCCGATATGAGGACGCGGGACGGGCGGATATCTTTCGAGCACTGCCGAAATTGATGGGAACGCTTAAGAGGTTGGGGCGGTGGGCAGCGAAGCTTATGTGCACCTTGATGGCGGACTATAAGTGCTTGTGTAACTAGGTGCGAAGCGAGTTCTGTTGGCGAGTGGGCAGGCAGCCAGCATCAATAACGCGCCGGGCCAGGGCGCGGTCGCCCATCTTGGCGGCAAAGGCCATGCGCATGGTGATGCCGTGGCTGGGTGGGGTATCCAGCTCGATGGCGTCGCCGGGGCGAATGCGGCCGGGGGAAATGATGCGCAGGTAGGTGCCGCAGTCACCACGCGCGGTCCAGCGCTTGAGCCAGCCGCGCTCCCCTAGCCAGCCAGCGAAGGTGGCACATGGTTGGCGGGGCACGGATACCTCAAGCACGGCGGTGCCAATGCGCACGCGCTGATTGATGAGCAGAGCAGAGAGATCGATGCCCCGCGTGGTGAGATTTTCGCCAAAGCCGCCGGAGGCCAGCGGGCGGGAAAGCTCGGATTGCCAGTAATCCAGTTCCTCGCGGGAGTAGGCGTAGACGGCTTTATCGTTGCCGCCGTGATGTTTGGTGTCACCAATTATATCGCCGCGCACCCCGGAACCATCGCCATAATGGGGTCCGGGTGCTGCCAGCTCGATGAAATCCTGCGGCTTTTTGTCGATGCCCGAGAACTCATGCCGCCCGCTCGGGTCCGGCCGGCGGACGGCGACATTGGTGGAGATGACCTGCATGCCTGTCACCCTAGCTGAGTGTGAGCGCCTCCGCGGTGAGAATATCGCGGTAGAAAAGCTGCGGGGCGAGGGAGACGGCCTCGGCGAGCTGCGGGAGGGCGTCGTCAAGCGTGGCGGCGAAAGCAGGGTCCGCCAGCTTGCCATTGGCCACGCCGCGCGCCGTGATGGCAAAGACGTAGGAAATAAACGGCATCCAGGCGGAATCGCCGAGCTCCGAATTGCCATCGCCAAAGGCGTCCAGCGCGAGCAGGGTATGCAGCACGGACTTATCGACGCCCAGCTGTTGCAGCGTCACCCGCAGCTGCATTGCGGTGCTACGCAGCTTGGAAATGGTGCCGAGGCGGGTGAGCGCAAGGTCATTGGCAAAGCACTCGCGCAGTGCGGCGATGCGGTGGGCATCATCGCAGAGCTGGTCGCTGTCCGTTGCTGGTGTAGGTGCCTCGCCTGTTGCGCTCATCAGCAGCATGGGGCGGGTGACATCGTCGATGCCGGTGGACGGCACGCGTGCGAGGGAGGCGGAGCCGTGGGCTTCGACGTAGTCATAGGCGGCGTCGGCAAGCGCGGCCAAGAGCGAGGAAGGCTCGCCGGCCGGCTCCTCGCGGCGGAAGGTGCGGGAGACCAAGCCGGTGCGGACAAAGGCGCGCATGCGCTGCCCCGGCTCAAATTCCGCGGCCATAAGTGCATCCATGCTGGCGCGCGGATCGGCCTCAATCTCCTTGATGATTCCCTCGAAGGTTTCCTTGGCCTTGGGTGCGAGGCGGCGCATGGCCGCGTAGGCAGGCCACATACCCTCGGTGTTTTCGGTTTCACCGTCGTGGAAGATGATAAGAGCGCTAGCCGGCGGGTACTGCGGCGCGGCCAAGTCGCTGGCCGGCTCATCCTCGCGGAAGTCCACGATGAGGTGGCCGGCGTCCAGCAGCTCCTCGGGCAGCTCAAAGCCTTCCTCAGTGGGCTCCAGTGGTAGCGGCTCGCCCGCGGGATTGCCCAGCGGCCACGCCCAAGCCAATAGCTCTACCTCCTCCTCGTGCGCCTGCTCGGGGACGAGGATGCCGTCCTCAATGGTTGCGCGGGCGACCAACGGTGCCTTGCGCACGGTGGCGATGGCGGCATAAATGAGGTCGCTGGCCGCGGTGGCCTCATATTCCATGACGCGACGCTCAAAGCTGCGCTTTTGGTGCGCTGCGCGCTCCTTTTCCGGCAGGCCTTCGAGGTATTCCTCATAGGACAACGTGGACCACAGGAGGTAAAGCTCCAGCGAGGTCTTCTTCGTCAGTGCCGACTTCAGCGCGCGGTTGGGTACGGATAGGCTGGTGGCCGCTTCCGTTGAGCCATTGGCGGTGACCAGGTCCCTAATCTTCTGGTTCTTATCAATAACCACGAACTTTGCCAGCGGCAGTGGCTCCGGAGAATGAATGGTAAAAAGTGCATCCGCATCGAGCTGGTCCGCCAGGATGACCTGCTTATCCAGGTAATCCACGGGCTCGGCCGCGGTGCGTTTGACTCGAGTACGAATCGTCGCCGGCTCCACCTGGAAGGTCAGCTCATAGCCGGCCTCACTGCCGACGGTCTCCTCGCGCACGCTTTCGTCCTCGCCAAAGACGCGCTGGCCCTTTTCCATTTGGATAGCCTTGCCCGGCGCAGAAGCCAAGGCATAGCTAAACGGCGAAAGGTTGCCCAGGGCATCGATAAAGCGAAAGTTGGTGCCGCGCGGGCCCTCGTTCTTGGCACGCATGTGCAGCGACTCCGCAAAATTGAGGTACTGGATATCCACCAGTTCCTCGTCCTTGTACAGGGTGAAGCGGTAGCGGCCCACCCAGGGATCCTCGAAGGCGTCTGCGGGAAGTACCTCGTGAATGCCCTCCGGTAGTTCATCCTCCAGCACGGCCTCCTCTTCCCCACCAATGGGGACATAGGCCAGCTCCATGCTGAGTTCCGTATTGGCGATGACCCGCGGGGACTGGGTATAGACCAGTTCACCATCTAGGCCATGGGCATTAGGTAGCGTCTTCACGGCCATGTCCCAGGCAAAATCAGGGCTGCCGGACACCTTGATGGTCGCGGATTCTTGGCGCGGAACCTCCACGGTGAAAGACTGGCTGACCTCGACCGGGGCGATGGTCCAGCCCTCCCATGCACCGTGGGGACGGGCCTCGCCGACCTTGGCCTTAGCAAGCTCCGTGCCGGTGGGGGCGATGAAGGTATAAGAACCCTTGGCTACCGCTGTGGTGGTATCGATTGGGCGATGGGTGGAATCGAGCAGCAATCCGCCATTGGCCACGCCGGCAAACTCCAAGGTGTGCTCCTCAAAGGAAACGCTGAGGTGGCTAAAGGCACGCGGCATGCTGATCCACAAGCCGGGCTCCTCGCCCTCCACGTAGTAGAACTTGCGGGTGTCCTCGCTGCCGTCGAGCAGCTGTGCGGTCACGGTCCACTGGGGATCTTCTGGCTCATAACCTGCGGTTACGGCCGGTAGGTACAGCTCCAATGTGTTGGTAGCTGGGGAGAGGCGCAGGTGCGGGATCCCCTGAAATACCGCTGCGTCTGCAAAAGATGATAGCTGGCTGCGAAACTTCTCCTGGCTCATTTACCCCAGCCTAGATCATTTTCATGCAGATCTGCATTTTGGCTGCGAGCGGCGGAAATGGCGCGAAAACCGGGGGCGATTACGGCGGGGATTTTGGATGTGCGTGCCAAGCAGAACGCGGAAAGCATAGCGAACTACCCCGCGCCGGGATGCGGCTATTACACTGTGTGATTATGACTACCCAGAGCGATTCCACTTCGTACCGCTATACCCCGGAGCTGGCGAACCAGATAGAGAAGACCTGGCAGCAGTACTGGAAAGACAATGGCACCTTTAATGCCCCGAACCCGGTGGGCGAGCTCGCCACCGATGCGGGCGAGTTGCCTAAGGAAAAGCTCAATGTGCAGGATATGTTCCCCTACCCTTCCGGTGCGGGCCTGCACGTGGGACACCCACTGGGATATATTGCCACCGATACTTACGCCCGCTATAACCGCATGCTGGGCAAGAACGTGTTGCACACCTTGGGCTACGATGCCTTCGGCCTGCCGGCCGAGCAGTACGCCATCCAGACCGGTACCCACCCGCGCACCACCACCGAGGCGAATATTGACAACATGCGCCGCCAGCTGGGCATGTTGGGCTTGGGCCACGATCCGCGCCGCTCTGTGGAATCAACCGATCCGGAGTTCTTCAAGTGGACGCAGTGGATCTTCCTGCAGATTTATAACTCTTGGTTCGATGAGGAGCAGCAGAAGGCGCGCCCCATTGCGGAGCTCATCAAGGAACTAGAGGCCAATAAGCGCACCACTAAGGACGGCCGCTACTACGAGGACCTCACCGAAGAGGAAAAGGCCGCGGCCATTGATGAATTCCGTTTGGTCTACCTGTCTAATTCCACGGTGAACTGGTGCCCGGGCCTGGGTACCGTGCTGGCAAACGAGGAGGTCACCGCTGAGGGCAAGTCCGAGCGCGGCAATTTCCCGGTCTTCCGCAAGAACCTTTCGCAGTGGATGATGCGCATTACCGCCTACTCCGATCGCTTGCTGGATGATCTGGAGCTATTGGATTGGCCGGACAAGGTCAAGTCCATGCAACGCAATTGGATCGGTCGTTCCCGCGGCGCAGAGGTCTCCTTCCCTGCCGAGGGCTACGAGATCGAGGTCTTTACCACCCGCCCGGATACCCTCTTCGGTGCCGAGTACGTGGTGCTGGCCCCAGAGCACGAGCTTGTCGACGCCCTCCTCTCCCCCATCCCTTATGACGATGACGTGGATGAGCGTTGGACCTATGGCCACGATGATCCGAAGGAGGCCGTGGAGTCCTACCGCACCGATATTGCCGCCAAGTCCGACCTGGAGCGCCAGGAGAACAAGGAAAAGACCGGCGTCTTCCTGGGTACTTATGCCACCAACCCGGTTTCTGGCAAGAAGGTCCCGATCTTCATCGCGGACTATGTCCTGACCGGCTACGGCACCGGCGCCATCATGGCAGTTCCGGCGCACGACACCCGTGACTACGAGTTTGCCCAGGCCTTCGGCCTACCTATTACGGAGGTTGTCTCTGGCGGAAACGTGGAGGAAGAAGCCTGGACCGAGGACGGCGCGCTGGTTAATTCCTCCAACGACAAAGGCCTGGATCTTAACGGCCTGAATAAGGCCGAGGCCATTGCCGCGGCCATTGAATGGCTGGAAAAGGACGGCTCTGGCCGCGAAAAGGTGCAGTACAAGCTGCGCGATTGGCTCTTCGCCCGCCAGCGTTACTGGGGCGAGCCCTTCCCCATCGTCTACGACAAGGACGGCTTTGCCCACGCCCTGCCGGAATCCATGCTGCCGGTAGAGCTACCAGAGGTGGAAGACTATAAGCCAGTTTCCTTTGATCCCGAGGACAAGGATTCCGAGCCACAACCACCGCTGGCAAAGGTGCGCGATTGGGTCGAGGTAGAGCTGGATCTGGGCGACGGTCCACAGACCTATTTCCGCGATACCAATGTTATGCCGCAGTGGGCGGGTTCTTCTTGGTACCAGCTGCGCTATATCGATCCCCGCAATGATGAGGCATTCTGCGATATCGAGAACGAGCGCTACTGGACTGGCCCGCGTCCGGATCAGCATGGCCCGCAGGACCCGGGCGGCGTGGACCTCTATGTCGGCGGCGTCGAGCACGCTGTGCTGCACCTGCTTTACTCCCGTTTCTGGCATAAGGTGCTCTTTGACCTGGGCTTTGTTAGCTCCCAAGAGCCTTACCGCCGCCTGTACAACCAGGGCTATATCCAGGCCTATGCCTACACGGATTCCCGCGGCGTGTACGTTCCAGCCGCTGAAGTAGAGGAAAAGGACGGCAAATTCTACTACAACGGCGAAGAGGTCAATCAGGAGTACGGCAAGATGGGCAAGTCCCTCAAGAATGCCGTGGCTCCGGACGATATTTGCCGCGACTTCGGTGCCGATACCCTGCGCGTTTACGAGATGTCCATGGGTCCTCTGGATACGTCTCGCCCGTGGGCTACCAAGGACGTCGTAGGCTCCCAACGCTTCCTGCAGCGCCTGTGGCGCCTAGCCGTCAACGAGGACACCGGCGAGCTGGCCACTACCGACGCCGCCTTGAGCGAGGATGACCTCAAGCAGCTCCACCGCACCATCGCAGGCGTGCGCGATGATTACGAGAACCTGCGGCTCAATACCGTGGTGGCTAAGCTCATCGAGTACGTCAACTACCTGACCAAGACCTACCGCACCGAGGCCCCGCGCGCCGCCGTGGAGCCGATCGCACAGTTGGTCTCCCCCATTGCCCCGCATATCGCGGAGGAACTGTGGCAGCGCTTCGGCCATGACGAGACCATCACCTATCAGCCCTTCCCCACTTATGAGGAAAAGTACCTGGTAGACGATGAAATCGAGGTGCCAGTTCAGATCAATGGCAAGGTCAAGGCCCGGATCAACGTGGCCGCTGATGCGGACCAGGACGCGGTCTTTGACGTTGCCCTCGCTGACGCGAAGATTGCCGAGCTGACCAACGGTAAGAACGTAGTCAAGAAGATCTACGTCCCTGGCCGGATGGTCAACCTCGTGGTCAAGTAGTTACTCGTCCCAAAATTCCGTGGCGCACAGCGCAATGCCGTGCGCCCGGATCCCCTGGCCGACCTCCAGCTTCTCGTTCACGATGAGGGGGAGACCGTCGAGGTCGCATACCCAAAACTCCCCCATGCCCAGCTCATTGCTGTGCTTGGCGACGCCTCCGATAGTCCCCGCTACCTCTACCTGCGGGTTAAGCATGCTGGGCTTGAAGTTCCGGTAGAAGCGCTCGGTAGCGGGCGAAGTCAACGAAAACTCTTCCGGCTCCCCTACCTGGTAATTCAAAGCCACAACCGCCGGCCGCACCTGTCCTTGGAGCTTTTCTCCTCCGACTGGATTGCCTGCCGGCAGGGCGAAGGGCGCATCCGCCAGCGCCGCGAACTGTAGATCACCAGTTTCCACAATGCCGATATAGGGCGTTGCGCGATATATGGTGCCCGGTGCCTCTTCCCCGCCCCGGTAGGAAGGAACTGCGGCCCACTCCCCTTCGTACTCCATACCTGTAACCGCCATGCCAGATGGGTCGGCGTGGAATAACACTCGATCAAATCCGGGCGCCTCCCACATGTCGTGGTCGTTAGGTAGCTCCGCAATGAGTTCTTCCATATCCGCGAAGTCGAAACCGCACGTGCTAAATAGCTTATCCATGCTTGCCATTCTAAACGCTGTGGTCTTCTCTGCCGGAGCGGTCATTGCTTTCGCACTCGCATCTTTGCCGCGAGTATTTACTTCACTATTTAAATTTTAAGGCAAGAACATATCTTCTCAAACAATGGTGCGTTTCAGCGAATAGGTATTCAAAAGGAACATTAAAGTGATCTTGGTAGCAAAGGTATGGGTTTGTGCAATTGTGGTTCTCGTAGACCCACAGCTCTGTGCAGTAGTGGGAGTTGGTGTATCAACTCTTGGTAAGCCAATGAGTTGCTAGATCAACTCTGCAGTATAGACTGTTGATAGAAGGAGAACCAAAGGAGGAATGCGATGCGCGTGGAGCAGAGTGCGGCGTGGGGTGACTTTGTTGCCATGCAAGAAGCGCTCCACGCACGTCTTTCTGGGGAGCTGCAGAGTGGCTCTAGATTGAGCGAGGCAGATTATGCGGTGTTGGCCGTGCTGAATCGTCGGCGCCAGATTTCTACACGCCCGCATGAATTGGCGGGGGAGCTTCGGTGGGAGAAGTCGCGGTTGCATCGGCAGTTAGTGCGCATGGAGTCCCGAAAATTGGTTTCCAGGCGCGAGGCGCCGGAGTTAGGAACCCGTGCAGTTGAAGTCACTGTGACGGAAAGGGGAAGTGCCGCTTTCAACACAGCGATCGTGCGACATACTGCCACAGTCGAAGAGATCGTGGTGGGCACCCTTAGTGACGAAGACCTACAAACCTTGGGCAGGATTTCCCGCACGTTGCTACGCGCGGTAGTTAAAGAGGGGACGTCGGAAAGCTAGCTGTCCGCGCCGGCCGGTGGATGTAAAAAGGCACCCGCTATAACGGCGGGCGCCTTAGAAGATTGGCTAGGCGGGACCTAGGAAATCTTAAGAACGGTGCGTCCGTGGTGGGTGCCCTCGAGGAGGGACTTGGATTCCTTGACAACGTCCGACAACGGAATCGTATTGGTCAGGGACTCAAGGATGGACCGGTCCAGCTTGCGTGCGAGGAGCTGCCAAGCGTTCTGGCGGTAGTGCAGCGGGGCGTCGACAGAGTTAACGCCGGCGAGGTGCACATTGCGCAGAATGAAAGGCAAGACGGTGGTGGGCAGGTCCGGGCCGGCGGCCATACCGGTGGAGGCGACGGTGCCGCCCCACACAGTGCGGGACAATACATTAGCCAAGACGTGGGAGCCGGAGGTATCAACCGCACCGGCATACGTTGCCTTCTGCAAGGGTTTTCCGGCCTCAGTAAATTCGGCGCGGTCCACAATGGTGTGGGCGCCTAGCTCGTGGAGGTACTGGGAGTAGTCATCCGGGCGGCCGGTCATCGCGTGAACCTCGTAGCCAGCATTGGAGAGGAGGTTCACAGCGATGGAGCCTACGCCACCGGTGGCGCCGGTGACCAAAACTGGACCATCGGGTAGCCCGCGCAGAGAGTTAACGCATAGGGCAGCAGTGTAACCTGCGGTTCCTACGGCGGCCGCCTGTTCTGCGGTGAAGTCCGCGGGCAGCGCGACGGTTGCCTGGGAATTCACGCGCTGCTTCGGGGTGTAGCCACCGTGGCGGAACTCGCCTAGGCCATCACCGAAGGAAGCTACCAGGGTGCCAACCGGAAGGCGTTCCACGTTGGACTCGGCAACGGTGCCGACCACGTCGATGCCCGGAACCAGCGGGCTGGTGCGCATGACACCACGATCGCCGGCAATTGCCATGGCGTCTTTGTAGTTCAGCGAAGAATAAGACACATCGACGGTAAGGTCGCCCTCGCCGAGGAACTCTCCCTCTTCAAAGGAGGTCGTGACGGATTTATCATCGTTGCGAGTAACTAGTAGAGTGCTCATGCTCACCATCGTACGTTAAATGTGATGCAGCGATTTAACAGCGAATCTCACGGAGATTTTTCAGGCTCGCTTGTTAACTTGAACAACATGACGATGACCACGATGCCCACCCGCACCTCGCGTCAGATTGGTGCGCGTGGAATGCCTGCTAAGCGCACGCTGTGGCGCAGTGCAGCCGTAGCCTGCGTGGTTGTCATGGTGGCTATCGCAGTAGCTACGGTGGGCAAACCCTTTATAGATATTCCCGGTGTGGTTGATGCGTCTGCGCACGCACGCCGCAGCCTCGATCTGCAAATGTTCAACGGCTTTAATAACCCTCATCCGTGGTGGGGTCCGTGGACCAATACCTTTGGCAATATAGCGCTGTTTATGCCGCTCGGTGCGTGCTTGGTAGTAATGGGGCACAATTCGCGGCGCATCCGCTTTGGCCGCGGTGGAACCATCCTTCTGGCAATGGCGCTCAGCCTAGGTATCGAAATTACCCAATACGTATTCTCGCTGGGATTTAGCGACGTAGACGACTTGGTCTTCAATACCCTCGGCGCATCCTTGGGTGCGTTCCTGGTAAGCCGCAGCAGTTTTAAGGTACAGCTGCGAGCTGTGCGCTTCATCGGCTGGACTGCGGCGGCGGGCCTGGGTGCTCTCGCTGCCGTAATCTTGGCCGGCGTGATTGTTTAGCGCCCTAGGGTGACTCGGTGTCCGAAGTTGAACATATCGAGGGAATCACCCTTCTCTAGGCCCTCAAACATCCCCGCGGGGTTGGACGGAACCATGCCGGTGACTTGCGATACGCCGTAGTGTTCAAGCAGTACAGGGGCTAGGGGAGTTGATGGGCCTAGGACGACATTGAAGGACTCGCGGGAGAGCTCGAGCAGGCGGGGAGCGGTTTTATTGACAAAGGCAGAGCCGGTAATAAAGACATAATCGCACTCGGGCAGGATGTATTCGGCGGCGGAATCGGGGTAGTCGCCCTCATTGAGCGAGCGCTCCAACATATAAAAATCCGCAGCCTGGTTGAGTGTCTTGGGTGCAAAAGGGAAGTGGCCAATGACCGCGACCTTCTTCCCCGCGACGGCGTTGCGGAAGGGATCAAAGAAGTGGGGCCAGGGGGAGTCGGCAAGCGTAAAACCATGCTCATCGGCTACAGAAGGCGTGGCGTAGTAGGAATTTAGCGCGGCCATGCCGAAGGAAGCCTCCGAAAAATTCCAGCTCTTGGCCAGCTGGGCGATGGCGCGAAGAGGAACCCCAGAGTACTCGGCGCGCATCTGGGCCGGGCGAGAGGTGGCAGACATGGTCATGGCCATGCCGCAGCTAGGACTTTCGGTGTATACCCGGGTCCACCGCGGGCCTTGGGCGGCGCGGGAGACCACTATGTCACGGGGAATGGCATCGATGAGGTCATCGTAGAGATCCCAGGCAGACATGCATAAACCAGCTTTCCCAAATTGTGCCGCACTCTTTGTGTGAAGGCAGTGTAGTCGAATTAGTTGGGACAAACCTATAGCTTTAGTCACATATATTCGCTACATCGTGCGCGGTCTGCTTGGCAAAGGGGCTTACCCCGGTAATAGTTGCGGAACCGGGTCCGGTCCACGTGCCGTAACCCACGAGGAAGAGGCCATCGACGGTGGGGGAGGTGCCATCAAGAAGCCCGCGGATGGGCCGGAGGGCAGGCCGGAAACCGGTGCACCAGATGAGGTGGTCTGCGGTGACTTCAGCAAGCGAAGAAAACATAGGGGTGGCCTGCAAGAGTCCGGAATCCCGTGCGCGTAGAACCGGCGGAACCATCACAATATCGCCCAGGTTGGAATCCGCGCCGGGGTCTGGTTCGCCGCGGAGCATGGCGTTGAGGCGGGCGCGATTGCGCTGAAAGAGCACTCGGCCGTCAACGTCGTCGGGCATCCACCGCGGGGAGTTGCGGGTATACCAGGTGGTTTCCACACCGGAGAGTAGGAGCTCGGCTGCGATTTGGGCACCGGAATTGGCCGCGCCGACGACCGCCACGGTAGATCCGGCGAAGTCCGCGGGGCCTGGATAGAAGGCGGAATGCCATTGCCTCCCGTCAAAAGTACCGGGGTAGTAGGGGATAAAGGGAGCGGACCACGTGCCCGTGGCCGCCACGACCGTGCGTGCTGTCAGATGCTCTTCGCCGGCGAAGACGTGGAAGCACGCGCCGTCATGGGTTACCTCATCCACTGTGACCGGCCGACGAATGGGCAGTTCATAGCGCTTCTCATAACGCGCAAAGTAATCAATAACGTGGCTAGCTGGCGGAAAGCCTTCATAGTGGGGCATGGGCCATCCCGGCAGGTTGGAGGAGGCAGAATTGCTAAAGAGCGTGAGCGAGGGCCAGGTATGGCGCCAGGCCGCGCCGGGCCCGGGCTCAGCGTCTAGAATGACAAAATCCAGGCCCTTTTTGCGCAGATAGTAGCCCACCGCAAGACCCGCCTGGCCGGCACCAATGACTATGCAGTCCAGCATCAGATGAGCTTCCTCTCCCGCGCCACGGTCACCGCGGCGGTGCGAGTTTCCACACCCAATTTCTGAAAGATATGGATGAGGTGGGTTTTGACCGTGGCCTCAGAGATAAAGAGTTGCTTGGCCAGCTCCTTATTGGAGGAACCGGTAGACAACGCCCGGAGGATTTCTAGCTCGCGGGCGGACAGCGATTCGTGCGGCCGGCCCACGCGCTGGGCTAGGAGGTCTACTACCTCCGGTGCCAAGGTGCGGCGGTGCGCGGCGGTATTGAGCACGGCCTCGTGCAGCGCCTGCTCGGGGGAATCTTTAAGCAGATAGCCCATCGCGCCGGCCTCTACGGCGGCAAGGATATCGGCCTGCGTGTCATAGGTGGTGAGGATGAGTACCGGTGGGCCGCCGGCCTCCACTACCCGCTTGGTGGCCGCGATGCCATCCATGCCAGGCATCTGGATATCGCAGACCACGGCGTCTACCTGTGGGGCGTCGTCAGTAAAGAGCTTATCCACATCCGCGCCGGTAGAGCCTTCCATGACAACCTCGACATCGGAGAAGGTATTGAGGATGGCACGCAGGCCGGCGCGGACCACGGGGTGATCATCAATCAGCATGACATTAACCATTGCTTTTCTCCTTCAGCGGGATACGGACGGCCAGGGCGGTACCTTCGCCGGATTCCAGGTTCATGGTGCCGCCCACAGCTTCCACGCGGCCGCGGATGCCGCTGAGCCCAAAACCATGGTCCCTGCCGCTGGGGCGAGGGGAGGCGGATAGTCCGCATCCATTATCAACGACGTCCAAGGTCACCGCATCCTCAAAGAGACCGAGCGTGACCACGGCGCGCGAGGCGTGGGCATGTTTGATGACGTTATTGAGCCCTTCCTGCGCAGCACGTATGATGACCTCTTTGATGCGTCCGGGCACCTTGCCACTTCCAGATACCACCAGCTCAAAGGCGGTCTCTTCCCCCAAGGCTTTCACGCGGCTGCGCATCTGGGACAGCAGGGAACTAAGTTGGGTTTCCAGTCGCTCATCCGGGCCGGCTAGTTCGCGGACAAAGCGGCGGGCCTCAGCCAGGTTTTCGCTCGCGACGTCTTCAATAACCGCCAGTTGCTCCTCTTTGGTCGCTGGATCGTCGGTACCGCGGGCCGCGCGGGAGAGCAACAAGATGGAGCTGAGGCCTTGCGCGACGGTGTCATGGATCTCGCGAGAGAGGCGCTCACGCTCCTCTAGCCGGCCGGCTTGGTGCTCGCTGGCGGCCAGTTCGGCTTGGGTTTCGCGCAGCTGCTTGGCTATGTCCCTGTGGTGCGCCGCCTCTGCCTGCAGACGCCGCTGGATGAAAAAGACCGTGGCTGCAAAGGCTGTACCGATAAGTGGTCCCACGGCCGCAGCGATGGACCAGCCCTCGGGGTGCAGCCAGGCGGGAATAAAGGCGGCCGCTGCCCACAGCGCGGCGATGGAGACTAACCCAGGCACGGTGGGCAGGGCACGCAGAAAGACAAAAATGAGCGGGAATTCCAGCCACATGAAATCCTGCGCATGGACCATCAGGCCTAGCCACAGCAGGCATAGCCCACTCAGCCATAACCATGTGGGCAGCCAACGCTGTGCGGCATAGACCACGGCGAGGGTGATGGCTAAGGCGATCACCCGGGCGTCGAGCCGGTCATCCACATAGGCGCGCGCCACGCCGAAGACCAGCAGAAACGCGAACATGGCGTGCAGGCCATAGACCCATAATTTTTGTCCTTTAAACACAACCACCCAGGATATCCGCGTACGGGTGGACCGTGAATCAACCACTTGGTTGACTCGAGGTTCAGCGAGCTGGCCGATTACTTCTGACCTGCATAAAGCGAATATAGAACTATGTTCCTAGCAATCAGAGAAATCACCACAGCGCGCGGCCGTTTCGCGCTCATCGGCGGCACGGTTGCGCTCATTACCCTTCTGCTCGTGATGCTCTCCGGCCTCACGGAGGGCCTGTCCAAGCAAAATACTTCCGCGTTGGAGTCCCTGGAAAAGGAATACCCATATATCTCCTTCTCCACCGAGGAACCCTCCTTTAGTGAATCCGAGATGCACGCCGGCGATATCGCCAGCGACGGCATTCCGCTCGGCGTAGCGCAGACCAAGCTGGAGGGGCACGGCGGCGTTGCCGTCCTCAGCCTGCCGGCCGGCACCCAGGTTCCGGGTACCGATAAGACCATCCCGGAGCAGGGCGTGCTCTTGCCAGAGTCCATCGACGCGACCGATACCGTCACCCTAGGTAGCGCCGATTTTTCGGTGGAGGACACCATCCCAGAGACGATGTATGCACATTCCGAGGTGGTATGGGCATCTACCGAAACCTGGCAGCGCATCAGCCACGCTCCGCAGGGCGTGATTGGTACGGCAGCGCTATATAAACAAGAGGTTCCTGGCTCCGTGAAGGTGTCCAAGTCTTTTTCCGGCTTGGCGGCCTATCAGTCTGAGCGCGGCTCGCTGCTAACCATGCAGGGTTTCCTGTACGGAATCTCCGCGCTGGTCACCGTCGCTTTCCTGACCGTATGGACCATCCAGCGCACCCGTGACCTGTCCATCTTGCGCGCGCTCGGCGCTACCGTGCGTTACCTCTTGCGCGATGCCCTGGCACAAGCCGCCATCATCTTGGCCGCCGGCACTATTGCGGGCGCCGTCGTTGGTTGGGTGCTCGGCGCGCTTGCTTCCGGCACCGTGCCCTTTGATGTTTCCCTGCGCACCATCGCCGTTCCCGCGGTTGGCATCTGGGCTCTCGGCATGGCCGGTGCCCTTATTGCTACCCGCCGCGTAGCTAAAGCCAACCCACTCGATGCCCTTGGAGGAAATGCTTAACATGTCCACCATTCTTGATATCCGCAACGCCACCGTGACCTACCAGGACGGTGAGACCACGACTACTGCGCTTGCCGAAGCCTCCCTCATCGCCGAATCCAATACGCTTACCGCCATCGTGGGTGAGTCAGGGTCCGGCAAGTCCACGCTGCTGTCCGTAGCCGCAGGCCTCATCACGCCGGACTCCGGGTCCGTGCACGTGGACGGTACCCGCTCCATCATTTTCCAACAGGCCAACCTGCTGTCCTCGCTCAATGTGCGCGACCAATTGGTGATTATGGACCATATCGCCGGCCGTAAGCTGCGCCCGCAGCACGCCGATGAGCTATTGGAGTTTGTTGGCCTAGAGGGGATGGGAAACCGCCGTATGGGCCAGTTGTCCGGTGGCCAGCGCCAGCGTGTCAATATCGCCCGGGCGCTGATGGAGCAGCCAGACCTGCTCTTGGCCGATGAGCCTACCTCTGCGCTTGATTCCCATCTCTCGCAGGAGATCATCCGTCTTTTGCGTGATGTCACCCAAGAAATGCAGACCGCCACCGTGCTAGTGACCCATGATCGCTCCTTGCTGAATTTTGCTGACCGCGTGGTAGAGGTCAAGGACGGTCACGTTTCTGAACAGGAGAAGGTTTCCGTGCTCAGCTAGCGTTGCATGGCGAGCAGCCGTGCGATTGCCTGCGGCACGGCTGCGGCAATCTGGGAGGCGGAGCAAATCCCAAAGCCGTCCGGGGTGTGGGCGGCAATGGCGGCAGCATGCTGGTGTATGGCCGCGGCATGGAGGATTTCCAGAATGATCGTCTCCGCACTTACTTCAGCGATATCCAATTGCGCGAGCGTGGCGCCGAGGATGCCAGAGAGCACGTCACCAGAACCGGCGGTGGCTGCGTAAGAATGCCCAGCGTTCATGCCGTAAATTTTCTGGCCTGGGGCCGTGACCGTGGTGATCCGGCCCTTGTGCAGGATGAAGCAGTCGAGCGCGTCGGAAAGCTCGCGCAGGTGCACCCCGAGTCCCTTCGAAAGATCAAGTTCGCGGCCGAGAGTTGCCGCGTAGAGCCGCTCAAATTCCCCGGCATGCGGGGTCAGGACGGCGCAGGGATGATCGCGTACGAGTTCGCGCAGATCCCCACAGGTAGAAAGTATGGTCAGCGCATCGGCGTCGATAATCGTGGGCAGTCTGCGTTCTAGCACGGCGCGCAATTCGGCGGCCGCCTCCGGTCCGGTGCCTCGCCCT
Organism: Corynebacterium sp. c3Ub_189; assembly: GCF_039907195.1. NCBI lineage: Bacteria > Bacillati > Actinomycetota > Actinomycetes > Mycobacteriales > Corynebacteriaceae > Corynebacterium > Corynebacterium sp. c3Ub_189. The sequence continues at coordinate 39,715 of NZ_JASBOF010000015.1, forward strand.
GGGCCTACGACCCAGGCTTGGGCGTGGACTTTTTCTTGGGCGCTGGCATGGGGCACTACCTCCGGCAGGCTCGTGACCACGGAGTCATTGCCCACGACGCGAACCATGGACGGCGTGGCGCGCACCGCGCCTGTGGCGGCGAGAATGCCCGCGCCGGGAAAGGTGTTGCTGCCAGCACATACCGCGGTCACCCCGCCGGTGTATTTGGTGCTTTGAGCCCCCGGAGTCGGATCCAGAATCGGGCCCGTGCAGCCCACCGCCTTCGGGGCGGTAACTAGGCCTTGTTCTCCGGAAAGCACCGGCTCAGTCGGCCACTGGTAGGGCAGGGGGATAGTGGGTTCATTGGCGATATAGCCCACCGGCTCCGCGGTAGCGGAAAGCTCTTCTGCAAAGGAGCGCGGGGCGCCGGGCAGGAGCAGATCGCAGAGCACCACCGCACCGCATGCCGGGGCAAAGATATGTCCGGCACGGGCCCAGCCAAAGCTAATGGTCACGTCTGCCTCTACGGCATCGGCTGCGGCTACGCCGGTATCGGCGTTAATTCCCGAAGGAATGTCCACAGCTAATACCGGCACCCCACGCTTCTTGGCCTCGGTATAGGCCCTCAGTGGGGCACCGGAAAGGCCGCGGGTGGAGGCGAGGCCGGCGACGGCGTCGATAAGCAGATCGGCGTTTCCTAGGTCGTGCGCTATGGTTCCGCCGGCCGTGGCAAATGCGTCTAGCGCGGGTTCGTGTGCGGCATCCGCCGCGAGGATAGCCACTACTGAATAGCCTTCCTCCGCCAAGAAAACGCCAGCATAGAGGCCATCGCCGCCGTTGCCGCCTGGCCCGACAAGGATAGTTACGCGCCGATAAGAGCCGAGCATGTTCGCGGCCGTGGCCGCCACGCCTCGTGCGGCCAAGCGCATGAGCTCATCGTCAAAGTTCTGCTGGGCTAGAAGGGAACGCTCTGCCGCGCGAACGGCGGCAACGCTATAGGCATGTCGCATATTCGCCAGGATAGGCCTTTAAGGAGCCGGTTGGCAGGTTGGACACCAAAATAGGTTGCGTCCCTCCATGACCTTTTCTGCCACCGGGGTGCCGCAGATATAGCAAGGTAGGCCGGCGCGGCGATAGACGTAGACCTCGCCGCCGTGGTCATCCTTGCGCGGTTCGCGGCCCATGGCCTCGGGGGAGTGCTCGGGCCGCACGGTATCGATGCGGCCGTGCTCCACTCCGTATTCCATGAGATCCACCAAGTCCGCCCACGTGGCGTCAAAGGTTTCACGGGAAACGTCCCGGCCCGGGAGGAAAGGGGAGAGGCCGTGACGAAAGAGGGTCTCGGCCCGGTAGATATTGCCCACGCCGGCATAAAGGTGCTGATCCATCATGAGGGAGCCGATGCTGCGGCGCGATTTATGCACTTTGGCCCAGAGTGCCTCCACATCGGCGTCCGCGCGCAGCGGGTCTTGGCCTACCTTGGCTAGCTGTGCGCGGAACTCCTCTTCAGTGAGCAGGCGGCAAAACTGCGGCCCGCGCAGGTTAGCGGCCTCGGCGCCATTATCAATGCGCACCCGGATCTGTCCGCCTACTTCCTCGCGGGGCTCGAAGCGCAGCTTGCCAATCAGGCCTAAGTGAATATAGAGGATATGGCGCGGATCCTGGGCGCTAAAGTGTACGAAAAGGTGCTTGCCGTAGGTCTCTGCCAGCTCGATACGCTCGCCATCGAGAAGCTCCGCCTCCGCTGCGAAGCGCCCCTGCGGGCTGGTCACGCGCAGCGGCATGCCGCGAAAATCGGCGTTGAATTTATTAGCTAGGCGGTGGATGACGTGACCTTCAGGCATAGAACTCAGTCTAACCGGGAAGAATTTTCGGCCAAACCTGCCGCTAACCAGCCCACTTATTCGGGAGGTGACAATAGCGTAAACTCGAAATGCGGAATGATTTAACTCAGGGGAAGGCTTTCAAATCATGACGCAAAAAATCGGCTTTGACCGCGAGAAATACATCGAGCTGCAGTCGAAGCACATCCACGCCCGCCGCGAGGAAATCGGCGGCAAACTCTACCTAGAGATGGGCGGCAAACTTTTTGACGATATGCATGCCTCCCGCGTGCTGCCCGGCTTCACCCCAGACAATAAAATCGCGATGCTGGAGCGCATCAAAGAGGACGTAGAGATCCTCATCTGCATCAACGCGAAAGATATCTCCCGCCAGAAGGTGCGCGCGGACCTGGGCATTCTTTATGAAGATGACCTGCTGCGCTTGGTGGACGTATTCCGCAGCCGCGGATTCTTGGTAGAAAACATCGTCATGACCCAGCTGGAGGAAGGCAACTCCCAAGCCGAAGCCTTCATCGACAAGGCAGAGCGCCTCGGACTCAAGGTGGCGCGCCACTGTGTTATCCCTGGTTACCCCACCAATACGGACCTCATCGTGTCCGATGAAGGTTTTGGCCGCAATGAGTTTGCGGAAACCTCCCGCGACCTCGTCGTGGTCACCGCGCCGGGCCCCGGCTCCGGCAAGCTGGCTACTGCGCTTTCGCAGGTCTACCACGAGCATCAGCGCGGCAATAACGCCGGATACGCCAAGTTTGAAACCTTCCCTATTTGGAATCTCCCCCTGGAACACCCCGTGAACCTGGCCTATGAGGCAGCCACGGTAGACCTCAATGATTCCAATATTATTGACCACTTCCACCTGTCCGCCCACGGCGAATCCACCGTGAATTACAACCGCGATGTGGAAGCGTTCCCGCTGCTGCGCACGCTTTTGGAAAAGCTCACCGGCACCACCCCGTACCAGTCTCCAACGGACATGGGCGTGAATATGGTCGGCTTCTGCATTACTGATGACGCCGTGTGCCGCGCCGCTGCCCAGCAAGAAATTATCCGCCGCTACTTCAAGGCGCAGGTGGAAGAGGCGCGTGCCGGCTTGGGCACCGAGCAGTCCGAGCGAGCCGCCGTCATCATGGCTAAGGCCGGCATCAAGGTTGAGGACCGCCCTGTGGTGGTGCCTGCTCGCCAGCGTGCGGAAGAAACCGGCGAGCCTGCCTCTGCTATGCAGCTGCACGACGGCACCATGATCACCGGCCGCACCTCGCCATTGCTGGGTTGTTCTGCAGCTATGCTGCTTAATGCGCTAAAGCACTTGGCGGGCATCGATGACGATATCCACCTGCTGTCGCCCGAGTCCATCGAGCCGATTCAAACGCTCAAGACCAAGCACCTGGGTTCCAAGAATCCACGCCTGCACACCGACGAGGTGCTGATCGCCTTGTCCGTGTCTGCGGCGAAGGATGACAATGCCCGCAAGGCGCTGGAGCAGATCAAGGAACTTGCTGGTTGCGACGTCCACACCACCACCATCCTGGGTTCTGTGGATGAGGGAATCTTCCGCAACCTTGGCGTGCTCGTGACCTCTGACCCAGTCTTTGCCCGCAAGAAGGCGCTGTACCAAAAGCGCTAACTTCCGCGTGCTAAGGATGCGGCCCTTTCAGCTTGTGCTGGAGGGGCCGCAGTCATATAAGGGAGAGCTACAAGATTGGGGATCTGCGCAGCTGCGGGCCTAAGATTAGGGCGTGACTATTGGCAAAGTTCTCCTGTATTACTGCTTTACCCCCATCGAAGATCCCACCGCAATCATGCTGTGGCAGCGCACCCTGTGCGAGTCCCTGGGGCTCAAGGGGCGCATCCTCATTTCCGAGCACGGCATCAACGGCACCGTTGGCGGCGATATGGAAGCCTGCAAGCGCTACGTCCGCCAGACCAAGGAATACCCCGGCTTTAAGCGCATGCAGTTCAAGTGGTCCGAAGGCGGCGCGGATGACTTCCCGCGGCTTTCGGTCAAGGTGCGCGATGAAATCGTGGCCTTTGGCGCGCCGGGCGAGCTGAAGGTGGATGAAAACGGCGTCGTTGGCGGCGGCGTGCACCTCAAGCCAGAAGAGGTAAATAAGCTGGTAGAAGAACGTGGCGAGGAGGTCGTCTTCTTTGACGGCCGCAACGCCATGGAAGCGGAGATTGGCAAGTTTAAAAATGCCGTCGTGCCCGATGTGAAAACCACGCATGATTTCATCGAAGAAATCGAGTCCGGCAAGTATGACTGGATGAAGGATAAGCCGGTGGTGTCTTACTGCACCGGTGGCATTCGCTGCGAGATCCTGTCCTCGTTGATGAAGAACCGTGGCTTCAAAGAGGTCTACCAAATTGATGGTGGCATCGTGCGCTATGGCGAAAAGTACGGCAATGATGGGCTGTGGGAAGGCTCCATGTATGTCTTTGACAAGCGCATGCACCATGAGTTTGGCCAAGGACTCCAAGACCCCGGCTTCATTCAGCTCGGCCACTGCGTGCACTGCGGTAAGGGCACGAATACGTTCCACAATTGCATCAATGAAGATACCTGCCGCCAGCAGGTACTCATCTGTGATGACTGCATCCAGCATGTAGAAACCCAGCACTGCGGTCGGCCGGATTGCGCCGAAGTGGCAGCGCAGCTAGCCAAGCAGGAGAGCTAGTCGCCCGCCGTTTCCCTGCGGAAACAGCCCCACCACCAGTGCTGCCACCCGGTGGTATGCGGGCTGTGCGGTGGATGGATGACACCAGTGGGGGCGTGTAGTTCGCTAACCGGGCTCATGCCGTGGAGCGAGTTGAGGAACCACAGGGGGCACTCGGCGGCGAGCTCGGGGGTGATGGGGCGCGTTTCGGTGTGAATTCCGAGGTCTGAGGCGCGCCGGGCAACTTGGCGCAGCGTGATGCTAGGCAGCGCCAGTCCGGTGGGGAGGATGAGCGTCTCCCCATCCCAAGCGACGAGCGCGCCGGTGGTGGTCTCCACCATGGCACCGGAGGCATCCACGATGGCGGTGTCATCGGTACCGTCTGCTTGGTATTCGGCGCGGAAGCCTGCCAGCGCTGGGAAGTCGGGGCCCTTGACCAAAGGCTGCGTGCGCGGGTCCGGGGCTTGCACATAGGTCAACCGGGTGGTTCTGCGCGCAGGGGGTGCGGGGCGAATATCGAGGCGCAGGTGTCCGCCGGCTAGCGAGATGCGGGGGAAGAGATCGCCGAGACCCACAAGCTGCAGCATCGCGGGTACGAAGCCGGCGGGAAGTGGGCCGGCCACTGATTCGAAGCGCTGGAGGTGCAGGGGGAGGGCATTGGAGTGGGCGTCGGCAAGCATCCGCCAAGAATCCGCAACGTCAAAGGGTCCGGGGTGGGCCTGGCTTGGAATAAAACTGCCCTCGTGCCAGAGGTAGGTGCTCATTGCCATGCCCCCAACACGGATTGGGCCTTGAGGTCGCGCTCCTCCAGCTCGGCGGCCGGATCCGAATCCAGGACGATGGCCCCGCCGGCGCCGATGGTGACCTCACCGGCCGTCCGCACGGCCGTGCGGATAACCACGCTGAGATCGGATTGACCGTCAAACCCCAGGTAGCCCACCACGCCGGAGTACACACCGCGCGGTCCCGTTTCGAGTTGGTCAATGATCTCGCAGGTGCGCAGCTTCGGCGCGCCCGTCATCGATCCGGGAGGAAAGGTGGCGCGGAGGGCATCGACCGCGGTGGCACTGGCGCGCAGTTGCCCGGTAATGGCGGAGACCAACTGATGGACGGTGGCATAGCTTTCTACCTGCATCAACTTTGGCACGCGCACGGTACCGGGCTCGCATACCCGGGAGAGATCGTTGCGCAGTAGGTCAACGATCATGAGATTTTCGGCCCGTGTCTTCGGGTCCGTGGTCAGCAGCGCGGGATCCTGGTCGGTCGAGATAGTGCCCTTAATCGGCTTGGCCTCTACCTCACGACCGCGCACGGTGAGGAAGCGCTCGGGCGAGGCGCTGCAGACCTCCACACCATCGAAGACGAGGTGTGCGGCATAGGGGGCGGGATTGTGCGAGCGCAGTTGGGGATAGAGATCGCCCTCGGCCGCGGCCGAGTAGGTATCGGTCAGGCAGACCTCGTAGCTCTCGCCGGCGTGCAGGAATTCCTGGGCGCGTTTAATCCGCTCCAGGTAGCCGGGGCTGCGCCAGGAGCCCGCGCTTAGCGACGCCCCACTGTCCTCCCCCGTAGGCCGTGGTTCCTCCGCACCCAAGGCGGCTTCCAGGCGGTTTAGCAATTGCTCGGCGCCGTCGCCGGCAAGGCAGCACAGGTGCGCTGTTTCTGCGTGGTGGTCATAGACGATGAAGGACTGCGGCCGCACAAAATAGGCATCTGGGTAAGGGGAGCGGTGGCTAAGTTCAATCGGCAGGGTGAGCTGGGCGCATTCGTAGCCTAGGTACCCGATGACCCCGCCGGTAAATGGGAGGGTCGGTGCATCGATGATGCGGGTGGCGAGCTCGCGGTCGAGGAGGGTGAGGATATCGGGGGCGTCGCCAAGCTGGTAGCGGAAAGAGCGACTCAACGCGCCCGCGGTATCGCCGAGGATGGAATAGCGCCCGCGGGGATCCGCGGAGTCGAGGAAGAAGGCATCGTTGCCCTCGGCGCGCAGGGCGGCAAAGACCCGTGCGCAGTCCACCGCGCCGGGCACCTCCCGGTGGAGCAGGCGAAACCCGCCCAGGAAGTTGCGCATAATATCCCGGCCGTATTGCGTGAGCACCGACTCGGGGTGGAATTGCACGCCCCAGTGCGGCAATCCATCGACCTTGAGGGCTTGGATGACGCCGTCTTCGCTGCGGGCATGGACGGTGATGCCGGGGGCCTCCTCTATATGCAGGGAGTGGTAGCGCACCACCTCGAAGTGTTGCGGGATTCCGGCAAAGATACCTTCGCCCGAGTGACGGATGGTGGAGACGAAACCGTGGCGCGGCTGCGGCGCCGGCGACACCTGGGCGCCGGCTAGCAGACCTAGCCCCTGGTGGCCAAGGCATACGCCCAGCACCGGAATCTCGGCCGCGGCCGCGGCGGCGATAATGCCCCGGGCAGCACCGAAATCCTCTTCGCGTTCCGGCGTGCCCGGGCCAGGAGAAATCACCACATGCGAAAATTCGCCGGCACGGACGCGCTCGGCCAGCCCGTCCGCTTCACCGGCGGCGACGACGAGTGGTTCGCGTCCTGCTACCTCCGCGATGAGGTGGGCAAGGTTGAAGGTATAAGAATCGTAATTATCAAGCAGGAGGATCATAGGGAGGCGGAAAGTTGCTATGCGGCGGCCGAGTCCATGAGGAACAGCTGGATATCGGTAATAGTCCACAGCATGAAATTGCAGGCCATCACCCAGAAAATGGCCATCCAACTGCGCCACCGCAGATAGCGGTGCAGCTTGCGCACCATGATGATGGCGCAGCCGATCATGCCGAAGAAGGGAATGATCGGGGTGGTCAGGCTAAAGAAGGTGCGCTGCCCGTCAGTGCAGAGCCACGTGGCGGTGCCATTCTCACATAAGGGGCCGCCGGAGAGCCGAGTGACGAGCGCGACTGCGAAACCATAAAGCGCGGAGAGCACAAGAACGGCGATCATGTACCAGACGGCCTGGCGGGTGGAGCGGTGGTTAGCAGCGGCAATCTCTAAAGGGTCCGGCTCATCGGCCAGCTCATCAAAGTTCCGCGGTTCCGGGCGGCGCAGATTGGCATAGTCCGCATCGGAGGTCAGATCGTTTTCGGGATGCTCTGGTCGCAGGCTCATGCCCTAATCCTAACCGCAGGATGGGTGGACCAAGATAGGCACCCGAATATGCGGCAGCAGCTCCGTGGCAGTAGAACCCAAGAACACGCGGGCGATGGGGCCCTGCGGGGTGGAGGACATGAGCATTAGATCGCCCTTCTTCCACTTGAGCGAATCCACCGCGCCGCCCCAGCCCGCGCCGGAACCAATTTCAGAGGTGACATCCAGCTCGGGGAATTGCTCTTGGATGCAATCGCGGGCGCGGTCCAGCATGGCGAGGGAATCCTCGAGCCACTCAGCCGTCAGCTTAAGTGCCATATCGTGCTTATCCTTGGACGGCGTATTGAGCAGTCCCTTTGCCGAGAAGGCAAGCAGGCGCAGCGGCAGGTTCCAGCGGTTCGCGAGCTCCGCTGCGGCGAGCATCTCATGATCTTCGCGCGGGCTGCGTTCGGTGATGGCAAAGTTGAAGCGGGTGACGCCGTGCTTGGACAGCTTCACCTTGCGGGGGACCAAGCCTAATGGTTGAGGGGAATAATGCAGCAGGGTATCGGCCGTAGAACCAGCAAAGAAACGGCCCTTCGGTGCGGCCTGGTTGGGCCCCAAAATGATGAGGTCTGCCTCGAACTTCTTGGCCATTTCCGTCAGCAGATGGGGGCGCGAAGGGCCGTCGACCAATAGGGAGGGTTTCTCATCCCAGCAGCTACGCGGCACGCCGGCTTCATCGAGGGCGGCATGGGTAGCGGCCGCGCAGGCCTCCTTTTGTGATTTAAACCATTTTTTATATTTTCCGCCGAGTTTGTTGAGGGAAGTCGTAGTCCACGGCTGGAACACGGTAGAGATGACGCGTACTTGTATTTCTGCGGTGCGGGAGAGCCACGCGGCACAATCTAGAGCCTCGGTACCGGAGGAAGAAGGGCTCCAAGAAATAAGAATGCGAAGGGGTTTATCGGCCGAGCCCTTGCTCAAGGCCGGCAGATGCCCATCGGAAGAATCAGTTGCCATACGGAGTGAACTAGTGAGAGATTACGGTTTTCGTTTCCCTCAATTATCACGTTAAGGCCAAGAAAAATGAAATCACCGCGGGCAAAACTAGCGCTGTTCGCCGTTCATTGTGGGGCGATAGACATCAGCCAGCTTGGAGATAACGGTGGCTACTTCGTTGGCGGTCTCCAAATCCTTCGGCTCGAGCCACCGCATGATCTCTGCTAGGGCGGAGGCGCGCTGCTGCGAGACTATGGCTAGTTCGGATTCGCCTAGTTGCGTCAGCGCTACCAAGACGCCGCGGCGGTCCTCTTCATCGCGGTGGCGTTCCACGTAGCCGCGGCGCTCTAGCTGATAGAGCGCGTTGGAGGCGGTGGGCATGCGGATAAGTTCTGCCTGCGCGATGGTGGAAACGCGGGACGGTCCGCGCATACGCAGCTGGTTCATGATGGACACCTGGGAGGTGGTCAATGAAGAGCCCTCCGCCGTGCGCTGGAAAATAAGAATGAGCTTATTGAGCGACGGCTGGATGGAACGCGCGACCTCGACGGCATCCTCGTACGTAGACGGGGATTGAGCGGGGCCCTTCTCCTCATGTTGCTGCGTCATAGAAAACGATTGTATAGCCCGTTTTCCCTGCGCGGTAGTTCGGAAGTTAAAAAATTAGTTTCCGGCAATAAAGTCTTCTAGCTCGGCGCGCGCCACGTCATCGGCCTTTTGTACCGGCGGGGATTTCATCAGGTAGGACGAGGCAGCCAGTACCGGGCCCGCCACCCCGCGGTCGAGGGCAATCTTGGCGGCGCGTACGGCATCGATGATGATGCCGGCGGAGTTAGGCGAGTCCCAGACTTCCAGCTTGTACTCCAAGCTCAGCGGTACTTCGCCAAAGGCGGAGCCCTCTAAGCGGACATAGGCCCATTTGCGATCATCGAGCCATTCCACGTAATCGGAAGGCCCGATGTGGACGTTGCGGTCCTCCCGCTTACCGGCGATGGGCGAGTTGTGCAGGTTAGAGGTTACGGCCTGCGTCTTGGAGATCTTTTTGGATTCGAGGCGCTCGCGCTCGAGCATATTCTTAAAATCCATATTGCCGCCCACATTGAGCTGCATGGTGCGCTCCAAACGCACGCCGCGATCTTCAAAGAGCTTCGCCATCACGCGGTGAGTAATGGTCGCGCCCACCTGGGACTTAATATCATCGCCTACGATGGGCAGCCCGGCATCTTCGAACTTCTTTGCCCATACCGGATCAGAGGCAATAAAGACCGGCAAGGCATTGACAAAGGCGCAGCCGGCATCGATCGCCGCCTGGGCGTAGAACTTATCCGCTTCTTCAGAGCCGACCGGCAGGTAGGAGACTACGACGTCGGCGCCGGACTGGCGGAGTATGGCGGGGACGTCGGCAAGCGGGGCTTCCGATTCCGCGATGGATTCTTGGTAGTACCGGCCGAGGCCGTCCAGGGTAGGACCGCGCTGCACGGTAACGCCCAGCTCAGGGACGTCGGTAATGGAAATGGTGCAATTGCGGGAGCTGCGCGTAGCCTCCGCCAGATCCTTGCCCACCTTGTCCGCATCCACGTCGAAAGCGGCAACGAATTCCACATCGCCTACGTGGTATGGGCCAAATTGGGCGTGCATCAAACCGGGAATATCTGCATCGGCCGCGGCGTTGCGATAAAACTCCACGCCTTCAATGAGGGACGTGGCGCAGTTGCCGACGCCCACGATGGCGACCTTTATTTTTTCGGACACGGTCTACTCCTTTAACTCCATGAGTTGTGGCTGTCAGTGACTGCGCAAGAGTAAGCCGAAAATTATGCCCTACGGTGGCATAACACCATGTGGATCGATCAAGAAGAGGTAATTAGGATGATCCGGGTGAATTCCGTTGCCTATAAGCACGTGCTCTCCCATGAATGGGAGCGCGCCCACCACCTGCGCGAATTTCGCGCCGGGCAGCTCAGGCGGGAGGACGTGTGCGATGCTGATTTTTTGCTGCGCGCCGCAGCTGAGCACCACGGGCGCACCATGGATAAGGAATGCCCCGTGTGCGGCGAGCCTCTGCGGCTTACGCGCTGGGTCTATGGCGAGAACCTCGGCCGCCGCGCCGGGAGTGCCCGCAGTGAGAAAGAAATAGCGGAGTTTGTAGCCGAGGGCTTGGAGTTTACGGTGCACGAGGTGGAAGTATGCCGCCAGTGCCGGTGGAACCACTTGTTGCGTTCTGCTACTGCATTTAACGCGTGTTAGTTTCCAGCGCACCGCCTTAGGCAGTAAGCTGCAATTATTTAGTTTGTGATCAGGGATGAATGAGGACACGAATCAGTGACCGAGAAGGAATCTACCGGCAAGTCCACTAAGGTGGCTCGCCCCAGCAAAAAGCAGGCGACAAAGAAGCGCCGCATCTGGCCGTGGGTCGTTTTGGCGTTCCTACTGGTCTTTGTAGCACTGCCCGCAGGACTTTTTGCCTACGCATACTCGCAATACTCCGTTCCGGAGCCCAAGGACCTGGCCAATAACCAGGTCTCTACCATCTACGCGGGTGATAATCAGACCCAGCTCGCCCGCCTGGTGCCGCCGGAAGGCAACCGCACCCACGTGAAGCTGGATGAAATCCCGGAATACGTGCAGGACTCCGTGCTGGCCGCGGAGGACCGTGACTTCTGGGATAACTCCGGCTTCTCCTTCACCGGCCTCGGCCGCGCCGTGGTGGGTAAGGTAACCGGCAATGAAGATGCTGGCGGCGGTTCCACCATTACCCAGCAGTATGTGAAAAACACGCTGGTGGGCAACGAATACTCCTACGTGCGCAAGATTCGCGAGCTCATCTACTCGGTGAAGATGACCAATGAGTGGGATAAGGAGGATATTCTCAACGCCTACCTCAACACCGTGTACTTCGGCCGCAATGCCTACGGCATCCAGGCGGCATCCAACGCCTACTTTGATAAGGACGCCAAGGACCTCACTCCGGAGGAAGGCGCCATGCTCGCCGGCCTCATTCAGTCCCCGTCCGGCCTCGACCCGCGCGTGAACCAGGAGGGCTCCGAGGACCGCTGGAACTACGTCCTTGATGGCTTGGTAGACATGGGTGACCTCACCCAGGAACAGCGCGATGGCATGGTCTTCCCAGAGACCCGCGACCCAGCTGAGTACTCCGCCTACACCGAAGCCCCAGGCGCTAATGGCCACATCAAGGATCAGGTCATCCGCGAACTGGAAGAGGTAGGCATCACCGAAAACGAGGTGTCCACCGGCGGCCTGCGCATCACCACCACCATCGATATGAATGTGCAGAACAACACCATCCAGGCAGTCGATGACCAGATGGCTCCGCTGCAAGAGGATGCGCGTGCGGCTTCCGTGACCATCGATCCGAAGACCGGTGCGGTCCGTGGATACTTTGGCGGCCACGATTCCAATGGTTGGGACTACGCCAACTCCCCGCTGCAGACCGGTTCTACTTTCAAGATCATGACCCTTGCGGCCGCCCTGCAGCAGGGCATCAGCCTAGATACCAATTACTCGTCCGCTCCGTACCAGCTGCCTGGCTCGGATGTTGTCACCAACGTGGGCGGCGGCTGCGGCGTATGCAACCTGCGCGAGGCTACCAAGCAATCCCTGAATACCTCCTTCCTTCGCCTGCAGGAGGACCTCAAGAACGGCACGCAGGACACCGCAGATATGGCGCACGCCCTTGGCGTGGCTAAGTCCCTGCCGGGCATTGAAAAGACGCTGACGGAAAACGGCAAGCAGCCATTCGAAGGCATTGTTCTGGGCCAGTACCAGTCCCGCCCGCTCGATATGGCCACCGCAATGTCCACCCTGGCTAACCAGGGCGTGTGGCATAACCCGCACTTTGTGCAGCGCGTAGAAAACGCTGCCGGCGAAGTGCTGTACGAGCACCCCGAAGACGAGGGCGAGCGCCGCGTATCGTCCAACGTGGCTAATAACGTCATCGAAGCCATGGAGCCGGTGGCCGCATGGTCTAATGGCGCTCTTGCCGGTGGCCGTGTTTCCGCCTCCAAGACCGGTACCACTCAGATGGGCGATACCGGCAATAACAAGGATGCCTGGATGGTCGGTGCCACCCCGCAGCTGGCTACCGCCGTGTGGGTAGGTACCGCGGATAACACCTCCGCTATCTTCGATCAGTACGGCGGCATCATGTACGGCGCCGGCGCGCCAACCAAGATTTGGAAGGCCGTGCTGGATAACTCCCTGGCCAACTCCGAATTCCAAAACTTCCCGGCTGCCTATCCGCTGGGATTCGGCAACATGGGCGCCGGAACGGCCGCTCCGGCCTATGACCCGAGCTGGGATAGCGGCGCTGGCGATACCCAGGACTACGAGGCCCCTGCCGAGCAAGCAGCTCCGGAAGAGGAAACCAAGCCGGCTCAGCCGGAGAACAAGCCGGAGAGCCCGAAGCCTGCCCCGAAACCGCAACGCGGCAATGGCAATAGCGGCAATGGTGGCAATAGCGGTAATAGCAACCAGGCACCGGCCCAGCCAGAGGCGCCGTCTTTGGATGACCTCATCGGCCCCGATAGCGACTTGGCAGACCTTCTAGGGTAGGCGGCAGTGACAGCGAATCCGCACCAGCGCATTCCCGCCTCCTCAGAACCCTTGGCCCGCGGGGTAATTGAATTCCTCGGCGGGCCAAGGGGCCGTTTTGCCGGTGTACGCCGCACCCAGTGGTGGACCCCTCTGCGCGCCATAATCGCCGTCGGCTGGGTTTTCCTGGCGTGCGGATTCCTCTCGAAGGCTAATTGCGCCGGCGGCACCCGCGGTGATGACGGGGTCATTAGCCTGAATTGGGCGGGCAACCGCCAGTACACCTCTTTTTGCTATAACGACATCATCCCGCTTTACGGTGGCCGCGGCCTCGATGAAGGCGGCTTCCCCTATGCCTATTCTTGGCAAGAGGGTGACCTGACCCGCTATATGGAGTACCCAGTCCTCGCGGGCCTTTTCCAGGGGTTGATGGGCTGGATTGCCCGCAATACGTACTCTCTGGTTGAGTGGGCCGGCATCCCGGAGGCCGGATGGTACTTCGGCCTGACCGCCTTGGTCATGGCGTGCATCTGGGTAGGCGTGCTCTACATGGTCTACCTGCTGGTGGGCAACCGCACTTGGGATACCATCCTTGTCGCCGCCAGCCCCCTTGTCATCATCCACGCCTTCAGCAACTGGGATATTCCCTCCATCGCCTTTGCCGTAGGTGCGCTCCTGGCCGCCGCGCGCAAGCACCCTGCCGTAGCGGGTGTCCTCATCGGCCTTGGCACTTCCTTTAAGCTGTGGCCGCTCTTTCTCTTGGGGGCGTTCCTGGTCTTGGCGGTGCGCAACCGCCGCTGGCCGCAATTTTTCTACGCCTTGCTCGCCGCGGCCGTGACCTGGATCGTGGTCAACGCTCCGGTGGCCCTGAAGTACCCGGAGGCATGGCGCGAATTTTTCCGCCTCAACCAAGAGCGCGGTGCGGAGTGGACCACCATTTACTCGGTGCTTAGCCGCAATACTGGGATTAGCTTTAGCCCTGAGTTCCTCAATACCTTCAGCCTGGTGGCGTTTTTGGCTCTCTGTGCGGCGATTGCGGTGCTGGGCCTGCGCAGCGCGCGGACGCCGCGCATGGCCGAGTTGGTTTACCTCATCGTGGCAGCCTTCTTACTGTTCAACAAGGTGTGGTCGCCCCAGTATTCGTTGTGGCTGTTGGTGCCCGCGGCCCTAGCCCTGCCACGCTGGCGTTTGGTCTTTAGCTGGGCGCTTGTCGACGCCCTAGTATGGCCCCTACTCATGTGGCACATGCTGGGCACAGACAATAAGGGCATTCCGCACGAGCTGCTTGACGTTGCGATTGTCTCCCGCGACGCCCTCATTATCGCCATGGCTGTCCTCGTTATTCGCCAGATGTGCGGAAAGACCCCGGATAAGGTGCGCGATGCGCACGCCGGCCGCGATCCTTTGGCAGGAGCATTCGCATGATCGTTACCTATATCGGAATGGCATCCATCTTCTTGGGATTCCTCTGCGTGATGGGAGCCTTCTGGCTCTTCCACAATCGTGAGGATCGCCGCGGGCCCATCGTGCTGGGGCTTTTGGCCATTCTTTTCCTCACCATCATTCCGGCGACGGCAGCTGTGTTTTTCGCCGCAACGACCACTGGTTAGATTTCTTTTCGCCGGTCATTTGCGGTACTGTAGTGGGGTTGCTTGACGCAACGTACCCTCCTGCTGCATCCGCAAAGGTGATGCAGCCGAAAACTACTAGACCATAGGAGGTGATGAGGTCCGTGCGTCACTACGAAGTCATGATCATTCTGGATCCTAATCAGGATGAGCGCACCGTAACCCCGTCCCTGGATAAGTTCCTCGAAATCGTCCGCCAGGAAGGCGGCAAGGTTGAGAACCTTGATGTATGGGGCAAGCGTCGTCTTGCATACCCCATCAACAAGAAGGAAGAGGGCATTTATGCCGTCGTCAACCTGGAGTGCGAGCACACTTCGGTTGCCGAGCTCGACCGCCGTCTGAACCTGAACGACACCATCCTGCGTACCAAGGTTCTGCGCACCGACAGCAAGTAACGGATACTGGGATCAAGCACAATCCACGTAACCGATAAGGAGTAAAGACATGGCACAGGGAGATACCAATATCACGGTGGTAGGCAACATCGTTGCTGACCCCGAGCTGCGCTTCACCCCGGCGGGTGCGGCAGTAGCTAACTTCCGCGTCGCCTCCACCCCTCGTCGCTATAACTCGCAGACGAATCAGTGGGAAGACGGCGAAGCTATGTTCCTGACCTGCAACGTATGGCGTCAGGCAGCGGAAAACGTTGCCGAGACCATGTCCAAGGGCATGCGCGTCATCGTTACCGGCCGCTTGAAGCAGCGTTCCTTCCAGACCCGTGAGGGCGATAACCGCACCGTATTCGAGATTGACGTCGACGAGGTCGGTCCGTCTCTGCGCTACGCCACTGCTCAGGTAAACCGCAATCCGCGTGAGGGCGGCAATAACTTTGGCGGCGGCCAGCAGCGCTCGAATAACAATAATCAGGGCGGTTTTGGAGGCGGCCAGCAACAGCAGCCGCAGCAGAATCAGGCTCCTTCTGAGGACCCGTGGAACTCCGCACCACCTGCAGGTGGTTTCGGAGGCGCTGATTCTGAACCTCCGTTCTAAGTCTGTCACCCGCAACTATTCAACTAACTCAATTGAAAGGCAGGGATCATGAAGCTGATCCTCACCGCTGCCGTTGAGAACCTCGGCGCCGCTGGCGAAATTGTTGAGGTTAAGGACGGCTACGGACGTAACTACCTGCTTCCTCGCGGCCTGGCCATCGTGGCTACCCGCGGCGCAGAGAAGCAGATTGAGGGCATCAAGCGCGCCCAGGAAGCTCGCGAGATTCGCGACCTGGATCACGCACGTGAGGTCCGCAACCAGCTCGAGCAGCTGACGGATGTCAAGGTAGAGGTTAAGACCTCCGAATCCGGTAAGCTCTTCGGTTCCGTTCAAGCAGAAGACATTGTCAACGCCGTCTCTAAGGCTGGTGGCCCTAAGCTGGATAAGCGCATCGTTGTGCTTCCTAAGGGCCTGGTCAAGAAGACCGGCAACTACCAGGTCGAGCTGAAGCTGCACGCTGATGTTATCGGCAAGGTGAACTTCTCGGTCGTTGCTGCCTAACTAGGCGCACGACGGTCCAAATAAGACCCAAAGACAACAGCAACGCTTTAGGCCTCAAGTTCCTGCTATGTGAGGTGGCAGGAACTTGGGGCCTTTAGCGCGTTTTAACCGGCCTGTGGATAACTGTGGAATTCTGTGGATAATACTTTGGCGATTTAACTCTATGTTTACGCGGAGGCCTCTTTATTAACCCGCAGGTCAGGCCGCTTATCCACGAAGGGTGTGCGTATTTTCACACCGAGAAAAACATGCTCTGAGCTGGGAGTTTGATTTGTGCAGGTCATGGGCTTTTGGAGTTATCCACAGGCTTATGCAGGGCAAATATGGGCGAAGGCTACCGCGACCTGCGATTTTCACAGCACCCTCTGGATAACTGTGGAAGTTATGCCCAGGGGGTGGTGTCCGGGCACTAGACTACACTGAGATTCCGATACGCTCGGATGCTCAAATAGCCACAAGGGGGAGAAGTCATGACCAACGCCAGCTTTGATGATGAACACCTGCCGCCGGAGCCGCCGCCGGAGGAGGAACCGGCTCCGCGCCGTCGCTATCAGCAGGAAGAGCCAAAGCGCTATGGCGAATTCCGCCAACCCCCCGCAGACCGCGAAGCGGAGCAGGGTGTTCTGGGTGCCATGCTGCTCAGTCCCCATACGGTGATGGAAGTCATTGAGGAGCTGGAGCCGGAGGATTTCTACTATCCGGCGCACACGTTGATTTACCGCGCCATGCTGGATCTATACTCCGAGGGCAAGGACGTCGACGCCGTCATTTTGGCCTCCCAGCTCGACCGCTTTAATAACCTCGAGCGCGTTGGCGGCGCCCCCTATCTCCACACGCTGCTCGCCACGGTGCCCACGGCTGCGAACGCTCGCTACTACGCCGAAATCGTCGCGGAAAAGGCAGTGCTGCGCAAGCTTGTTGATGCCGGTACTCGCGTAGTACAGCTCGGATTTTCCGGCACCGAAGATGCAGAGATCGAGTCCGTGCTGGACCGTGCGCAGCAGGAAGTTTTCGCCGTCGCCCAGCGCAAGACAGCAGAAGATTACCGAGTCCTGGGGGACCTTATTGACCCCACCATTGATGAGCTCGCCGCCCTGCAGCAAGCCGGCGGTGTGGAGCTAGGCGTGCCTACTGGCTTCATCGACCTCGATAAGTTGACCAATGGCCTTCACGCGGGCCAGATGGTCATCGTTGCTGCTCGTCCTGGTGTGGGTAAGTCGACCCTGGCCATGGACTTTATGCGCTCCTGCTCCTTGCAGCACGGTAAGTCTTCTGTGATTTTCTCCCTCGAGATGTCAGCTTCTGAAATCGTCATGCGCCTGCTTTCGGCGGAGTCAGAGGTCAAGCTGGCCGATATGCGTGGTGGCCGAGTTTCCACCGAGGACTGGGCAAAGATCGATGAGACCCTCAACCGAGTGCAAGACGCCCCACTCTTCATTGATGACTCACCAAACCTCACGATGATGGAAATTCGGTCCAAGGCCCGCCGCCTCAAGCAGCAGCACGGTTTGGATCTCATTGTCTTGGACTACCTGCAGCTGATGTCTTCGGGTAAAAAGGTCGAGTCCCGCCAGCAAGAGGTCTCCGAGTTCTCCCGTCAGCTGAAGCTCTTGGCCAAGGAGCTGGAGGTTCCTCTTATCGCGATCTCGCAGCTGAACCGTGGACCCGAGGCGCGTACGGATAAAAAGCCGCAGCTTGCGGACCTTCGTGAGTCCGGCTCGCTGGAGCAGGACGCCGATATGGTCATGCTGCTCTACCGCCCCGACTCCCAGGACCGCGATAATGAGCGCGCTGGCGAGGCGGATATTATCCTAGCCAAGCACCGTGGTGGCCCGATTGATACCGTGCAGGTGGCCCACCAGCTGCACTACTCCAAGTTCGTCAATATGGCGCACGGTTAAATTACAGGTCTACCACCGCGTTGGGGTCTCCCAATCGTGGGCCGAGTATGACCAATACCAAGAAAACCGCCGCTGCGGCAAGGGCTAACCAGCGCCACACAGGGAAAAGGCGTTCGCCGCAGAGGCGGGCGAATGCCGCGCCAACGAGAGCGCCCAGGGTATTGAAGAGAAGATCATCGATATCCGTGCGCCCCAGGGCGAAAGCATATTGGCAGACCTCTAGTACGAGGCTGAGGCCAAATCCCCACGCAACTGTCTTCTTAACAGAGCGGCAGAGGCCGAATACCAGCATGCCAAAAGGGATGAAGAATGCGGTATTGCCCGCGTACTCAAATAGCGGGCCAAACCAGCTGCCGCCGGAAAATTCATCGAAAGGAACCCAGCGCAAATCCCGGGCGCGCTGATTTTCCGGTTTCCATAAGTAGCCAATCTGGTAGAAAGGCTTGAGCGTGGTCAATGCGACCATAACGGCCGTCCACGCGGCGAGGGAGAGCCTATTGAGCAAGCGCTATTCCTTTCTGCTCGGGCAGGCTAAAGGCGGCGGCAGCTGCAATGGCAAACGCTGCGGCGAATACGACGAATAGCCAGGCAGTCCCACCCGCAGCAAGCAGTGGTGGAACGATGAGTGGCGCCACAATAGAGGCTAGCCTACCGAAGCCTGCCGCCGCTCCGGTACCACGTCCTCGCAATGAAGTGGGATATAGCTCTGGGCCGATGGCATAGAGGGCTCCCCAAGCGCCGAGGTTGAAGAAGGAGAGCAGACAACCAGCCAGGATGATCAACGCTTCCGTAGCTGCTGCTCCATATAAGCCGGCCGCTGCTGCGGAGCCAAGCAGGAATACCGCGAGGGTTACCCGCCTGCCCCAGAGCTCGATAAGCCAAGCTGCCACCGCGTAGCCAGGCAGCTGGGCAAGGGTGATGATGAGGGTAAAACTAAAGGACTTCACTAGGGAGAACCCGTCGGCTACTAGCAGAGAGGGAATCCAGATGAAGGCACCATAGTAGGAGAGGTTTACACAGAACCAAATGGTCCACAACGCTGCGGTCCGCCTTCGTAGCTGCGGACTCCAAATAGATGCTGCGGGGGAAGGCGTGGGGTCTGGGAGGGCATCGTCCAGCGGCCGATCTTCCGCCGCGGTTTCGAAGCTGGCAACGATAGCTTCGGCCTCATCATGGCGGCCCTTGGATTCAAGAAAGCGCACAGATTCTGGTAGACCGCGGCGAACATAGATTGAATACGCGGCTGGCAGCATGCCAAGGGCCAGGGCCCAGCGCCATCCGGATTCACCCGTGCTCACTACGAAAGTGCCGATGATGGCCGCAAGGATCCATCCCAATGCCCAGAATGCCTCGAGAATGACTACCATCCTTCCGCGGACCC
Source organism: Corynebacterium sp. c3Ub_189 (assembly GCF_039907195.1). Classification (NCBI taxonomy): domain Bacteria; kingdom Bacillati; phylum Actinomycetota; class Actinomycetes; order Mycobacteriales; family Corynebacteriaceae; genus Corynebacterium; species Corynebacterium sp. c3Ub_189. The sequence goes on from NZ_JASBOF010000015.1 coordinate 59,221, forward strand.
GTCGAGGAGCAAATTCGGATATGAGCGTGGAGGCAACTGGTAGCTCGGCTCCGAGGCCCAGCCCGACTATGAATCGGAAGATGATGAGAACCGTAAGTCCCCCAGCTAGCGCGGAAGCCCCTGTTGCCAAGCCGTAGATAAGCAAGGTGAGAGAAAAGACATTGCGGCGGCCGAATTTATCTGCCAGCAATCCGCCAAAGGTTGCACCGAGCGCCATGCCAAGGAAGCCCGCCGAGGCTAACCAAGAGGTCTGGCTAGGACCAAGATCCCAGTGAACAGCAAGGGCGGCCATGATGAAGGAGATTAGCCCTACATCCATGGCATCAAGCGCCCATCCAAGGCCGGAACCTAGGAGTAGGCGCTTGTGCTTAGAGGTGACGGGAAGGCGATCGAGACGTTCGGTGCGGCTGAGCATGCGATAATACTATCGCTGAACAGAAAAACCTTTCAGTCGTAGTGAGTTGGTAACTACAAAAACCGAGCTCAGTGCCATCGCGAGGCCGGAAAATAATGGGTTAAGCAGGCCAATCGCTGCGACAGGAATGAGTACGACGTTATAGGCGAAGGCCCAGAAGAGATTGCCCTTAATGATTGCTAGCGTGCGGCGCGAGAGCCGAATGGCATCAGCGGCGCAACGCAGATCGCCATTCATGAGGGTGATATCGGAGGCTTCGATTGCGACGTCGGTACCCGCGCCCATGGCGAGGCCAAGGTCGGCTTGGGCCAGTGCCGCGGCGTCGTTAATGCCATCGCCCACCATCGCCACGGTGTGCCCCGCGGCCTGCAACTCCTTGATGTGGTCTACCTTGTCTTCCGGAAGAACCTCGGCGCTGATGCGGTCGATCCCTACCTCGGCGGCCACGGCTTGAGCGGCCCCGGCATTATCACCGGTCAGCAGGTAAGGGGTAAGCCCCAGCTCTTTCATCTGAGCTACGGCGGCGGCCGAGCTGGGCTTGATGGTATCGCGCACCTCAATGACGCCTGCGGGCTGTCCGTTGACGGTGACGACCACCGGCGTGGCACCAGCGTCCTGTGCGGCGCGGAACGGCGCTTCCAGGTCGCCCAACGGGCCTTGGCGCTTGCCGACGCCTACCCGGACCCCCTCCACAGTTCCTTCCACGCCACCCGGAACCACTGCGAAGTCGGTAGCCGGCTTTACGCTGCGCTCTCTGGCGATGGCGCGAGCGATGGGATGCTCGGAGTTGTGTTCCACGGCCGCGGCCAAGTCGAGGACGTCGCCGTGTACGGCGGTGACGGACATCTCTCCGGCCGTGACCGTGCCGGTCTTGTCCATGACGATGGTATCGATTTGCCGCGTAGATTCCAGGATCTCAGGGCCCTTAATGACAAGCCCGAGCTGCGCGCCGCGGCCGGTGCCGACGAGGATCGCGGTGGGCGTCGCCAAGCCCATAGCGCAAGGGCAGGCCACAATGAGGACGGAGACCGCGGCGATAAAGGCTGGGGCCACCCCGCCGAAGAAGAGATGAACAAGGAGTGTTAGCGCTGCTACGGCAATGACCGCGGGGACGAAGACTTGCGCAATGCGGTCCACGAGGCGCTGTACTGGCGCCTTGGACGTTTGTGCATCCGTGACCAGCTGGGCCATTTGGGCCAGTACCGTATCCTCGCCCACCTTGGTTGCTCGAACCTCAAGCTTGCCAGAGGCATTAATGGTCGCGCCGGTCACGGCATCGCCGGAGCCGACCTCGACGGGCACGGACTCGCCGGTAATCATGGAGGCGTCGACCGCCGAGCTACCGGCAACAACGATGCCATCGGTGGCGATCTTTTCGCCCGGGCGTACTACGAAGACATCGCCTACCTGCAACTGGGCAATGGGAATGCGCTGCTCGCCTCCCTCCCTCAGCACCGAGGCTTCCTTAGCGCCTAGGGAGAGCAGCTCCCGCAGGGCCTCAGAGGACTGGCCTTTGGCCCGTGCCTCGAACCACCGACCGAGCAGGAGGAAGGTAATGATCATGCCCACGGACTCGAAATAAATGTGATCCATCTGCGCCGCGTTCGCGTCCAGCGTCATGTGCATCTTCATGCCCGGTTCGCCCGCGTTGCCAAAAAACAGCGCCCACAGTGACCAAAAGTAGGCCGCTGAGGTTCCCATGGTGATAAGCGTGTCCATGGTGAAAGAACCGTGCTTGAGGTTTGTCCACGTTGCAGTGTGGAATGGTGCGCCACCAAAGATATAAACGATGGTGGCCACGATGGCGCAGGCCCACTGCCAATTGGGAAATTGCAGTGCCGGCCACATCGAGACCACCATGAGCGGCAGCGATAGGGCGCCCGAGATAATGGTGCGGCGCAGCAGGCCCCCGTCACTGCTCTTCTCGGCTTGGGGCTCCTCCGCTTTCGCCCCCGCCATATCGAAGGCGCCGTAACCTGCGCCCTCCACCACGGAAATGAGCTCCTGTGGACTTACCGTCTGGGGGTCATACTCGATGGCCGCCGCCTCGGTAGCGAAATTGACGCTGGCGCTTACTCCCTCGAGCTTGTTTAGCTTGCGCTCGACGCGGGAGGAGCAGGAGGTGCACGTCATTCCCGTTACGCCAAGGTCCAAGTGGGACATGGTGGTTCCTACTTCAGCGTGTAGCCGGCCTCTGCCACGGCGGCCGCTACCTGTTCATCGGTGAAATCGGTGCCAGTAACCGTGACGGCCCCGGTGGTGTGGTCAGCAGTGACCTCGCTAACGCCGGAAATTTCGCCGACCTCTTCTTTTACCGACATTTCGCAATGTCCGCAGGTCATGCCCTCTACGGTGTAGTTCTTGGTGCTCATGATGATCCTTTCTTAGGGTTGGTTTCCGGGACCATTTTATACCCCCTAGGGGTATATGACAAGGATATTTCATGTACGTTGGGGAATAAAGCAATCCGCAAAGGAGTTAGAACAATCATGGCTACTATCGATGTCACCGAAGAAAACTTTGAAGAAACCGTTACCGGCGAGGGCATTACTCTCGTAGACGCGTGGGCCGATTGGTGCGGCCCCTGCAAGCGCTTTGCGCCGGTTTTTGAAAAGGCCTCCGAAGAGCACACGGATGCTACCTTTGCCAAGCTCGATACCGAGGCCAACCAGGGCCTCGCATCCGCGCTGGAGATTCAGTCCATTCCTACGCTGATGATCTTCCGCGATGGCATCTTGGTCTTCCGCGAGGCTGGCGCGCTGCCACCTGCAGCATTGGAAGACCTGCTGAAGCAGGTCAAGGAGCTCGATATGGCGGAGGTTCGCCGCCAGGTAGAAGAGCAGAACGCGCAGGGTTAATCCCCACTAGCTTCCTGGGCGCTTTCTGGTGAGTATCGCTAAACTCGCTAGAAAGCGTCTTTTTATGTCCAAAGGAGAAGATAATGGCTAACCCCTTCAGCAAGGGCTGGAAGTACATGATGAGTTCCTTCGATCAGAAGATTGATGAGAACGCTGATCCGAAGGTGCAGATCCAGCAGGCCGTCCAGGCCGCTAAGGAGCAGCACCAGCAGATTTCTGATCACGCCGCAGAAATCATCGGCCATAAGTCCCAGCTGGAGATGCAGATGAACCGCCTGGTCAAGTCCCAGCAGGATTACCAGTCTCAAACCCAGCGTGCGTTGGAGCTGGCGGATTCTGCGGAGGATCCGCAAAAAGCTTCCGAATATAACCAGGCTGCGGAAGTGGTTGCCTCCCAGCTGGTAGCAGTGGAGCAGGAGCTGGAAGACGTTAAGCAGCAGTACGCCGCCGCGGAGCAGGCTGCCGCTCAGGCCAAGAGCCAGCAGCAGCAGTCTGAGGTGCGCTTGAAGGAACAGCTGGCCCAGGTTAGCCAGCTGGAGGCTCAGGCGGACCAGGCGGCTATGCAGGAAAAGAACGCCCAGGCTATTGATTCCATGAATCAGCTCAACCCGGACGATTCTGTACCTACTCTTGATTCTGTGCGTGCCAAGATTGAAAAGCGCTACGCCGATGCCCTTGGCGCGCAAGAATTGCAGCACGCCACCGGCGGCGATCGCATTAATGAGATCCAAGCCGCCGGCAATGACATGAAGGCGACTGCTCGCCTCGATGCCATCCGGGCGGATCTTAAAAAGAAGAAAGAGCTCGAGTCTGGCGATTAATTCTGCCGGCGAACATTAATCAGAACCCCACGAATCCCTGAGTGGAATCCATCGCGCAGGTTCACGCGTTGGGTTTCGGTCAGGGTGTATTCGTGCAGGGTCTCGCAGGCAAACTGCAACAGCGGACGGTCGATCTCCGGGGGGAGCCCGCCGCCTGAAAGTAGATGTGCCTGATCTCGCTGCTCGGTGCTAGCAGCGTTATCGAACCACCACGAGGCGTATTGCTGGCCCACGTCGAATGGGGATTGGAAGCCGGCCGAGCTCCATACTTCTTCCGGTAGCGGTACATATTTGGACCGCAGCTTGCGGCGCGGTGCCATCATGGATGGCTTGGGCGCCGGCTTCTCCGCCGGGGAGCCCTCCTCGGCGGAGGAATCCTCTGCTGGTTCCACCTTGGGCGGAGCCGGCTTGGGTGTCGGGGCCGGGGTGGGCTTTTCTGTGGCGCCGAAGGCTGCCTCCACCTCTGAGGGCTCGCCGCATTCATCCGGTTCGGGCATTTCCTCGCCCTCTTTATGCGCATTTTCGCGCACCACTGGAGGAAGCGGGCCTTCTAGGACCTGCAATTCCATAGCGTCTGCGAAGTCCTCGCGAGGGTCCAAGATGGTGGTGGAATCGCAGGCATGGCGCAGTGCGGAGGACATGGAGTCCCAGCCAAACCCATAAAGATGTACGCGGATGCCATTATCCACGGCGGCTTGAGCACCGGGAATCATGTCTGCATCGCCACTGACGAGGACAAAGTCGGTGAATTGTCCCTTCATGGCGGCGATGACCATGTCCGCTACGAGGCGGGTATCTACGGCTTTTTGGGTGCGGCGCTCGCCCCATTCGATGAGCTGACCGGTGCGCAGCTGGACCCCTTCGCAGGTACGCAGTGCGCGCTGGTAGCGGTGCGGGCCGGTATCGGGAATGCCGTCATACCAGTATTGGCGCTGGATGGGGGTCCCAAGTTGGTTCTCAATCATCCCGCCCATGGTGCTGACCACCTCGGGCAGATCGATTTCTAGCTGTGCGCGGGCACCCGTTTCCCACGAGTTATAAAAGCTTGCGAGCAAGTAAGAGGTATCGACAAAGACGAGTGTGCGTTCAAGCATGGCTCCTAAGTTCCGTTCTAATTGTTCTAAATAAAATTCTTTGTGGTTTCCAGTGTGCCCCATTAGTCACAAAACGTCGATAACCTTGGGCAAAATCCCAGCGCAGTGGCCGCAAAAAAGTTTTCTCTTTGGAAGTATTGCAGGGGTGGGGTGTTGCCGATATGGTTGGTTACACAAGTAACTAACCAACGAACCGAGGGTCAATGGATAATTCCACGCAACCACTCTTCCGTCAGATTGCTTCTCTGGTGGAGGACGCCATCGTGGATGGCACCTTGGGCGAAGGGGACAGGGCTCCTTCCACTAACGAGCTTGCTGATTTTCACAACATCAACCCAGCCACTGCCCGCAAGGGCATAAGCCTGTTGGTGGATATCGGGGTGCTGGATAAGCGCCGCGGCATCGGCATGTTCGTGGCAGAAGGCGCCCTGAAAACGATCCGGGAGCGCCGCCGCGCCGATTTCGCGGCGGAATACATGGCACCGCTTGTCGACGAAGCCGTTCGCTTAGGTTACAACCGCGCCCAGCTCCATGACCTATTTGATCGCGTTGCAGAAAGCCGAGGAATGTACTCATGATTAAAACACGAGAATTCACTTTTGCTGATGGCCTCACGCACGGCTTAGTTGGCCCCAACGGCATTGGCAAAACCACGCTCCTGCGCAAGATTGCCGGACAAATCCAAGCTGGCGGTATTACGGTTTTCGGCGAGGAACCCTTTGACAAGCAATCGGTCCTTAACCGAGTCATTTTGATGGGGATTGATAACCCGCTGCCGGATTCCTGGGGCATCGGAAAGCTGGGCGTCATTGGTAAGGCGCGCTGGCCGCGTTGGGATGAGGAGCGTTTCAATGAGCTGTTGGTTCGCTTCGACGTGCCGGCCAAGGCCTACTCTGCCCTTTCCCGCGGGCAAAAGTCTGCGGTGGGCTTCATCTTCGCCGTTGCTTCTGGCTGTGAAGTCATGCTTCTTGATGAGCCCTATCTCGGCCTCGACACACAGCGCCGCGAGCTTTTCTATCAGGTCCTTCGTGAGGAACACGGCCGTACCATCGTCATCTCCACCCATCACCTCAATGAGGTGGCGGGCCTCCTCGATACCGTCTCGCTGATGGGCGATAACCCCATTTCCGGTCCCATCGATGACTTCATCGAGGGAATTCTGGAGCTCACCGGACCATCCGAGTCCCTCACCGCAGCGGTCGAAGAGCTTGGCCTTCCTGCACTGAGTAGGCAAACCACACCCTTAGGGGAACGCGTGCTTATCGACGCCCGTTCCGCTTCCACTGATCCCATTTTCCGCATTGCCCAGGCCCACGGCCTGCGTGTCAATGAGGTCTCTTTGGAGCGTGCGGTACTGGCATTGGAGGAGAGGTCATGAAACTACTGTGGTACCTAGGAGATTGGTGGCTCTGGACCTTTTTCCTGTTCGCATTATTGGTCATGCCAGTCATGGCAGAGGGAACGTGGAGCGCGCTCCCCGTAATCGCTTCCTTGGGGCTCGTGCTCTCCCTAAAGCCTGATTTTCAGAAATATCAACTAGTGGGCCTGGGTTCGAGAATCTGGAACGAACATCGTCGCATTCTCGTCGCGCTATTCGCACTAGCGGCAGCTATTGGCGCCCTCACCGTGCAGCTGTGGTGGGCATTGCCTGTCTATGCAGTCGCGGCGGTATGGGTCATGTATCGCAGCGCTACTCCGAAACGCTCCGGGTACACCACCACCGGCACCCAACCCTCAAGCGGATTTGGCTGGTTCCCGCGCACCCTGGCCGGGCAAGCGATATACCACCCACAAGCCAAAGCATGGTGTGGGGCGTGCTTGGCGCAGATGATCGGCTTAGTTCTCCACCAGTATAGGGACGCGGCTTCAGTGCTCGAATTCCTCGGCACCTTCATCTGGGTACTGACTTTTCTGCTACTCGCGGCGGTTTCAGGCAGCTTAAGAAAATCCCTCCGCGAATACACGGTTATGGGAGGAAGTCGTAGAAATTGGGCCCGGCATACTGCAGTGCTCGGGCTGATACCGGTCTTCGCGGCCATCAGTATCAGCGCCGCACTGACGAATGACAGTGAACTCGTTACGGCCATCGCATTGCTTAGCGCCACCTGCGCCCCGGTTTTGGTCACTCTGGAATTTCTGGGAAAGAAGAACTGGCACCTATTCATCCTGTATGCGGTCCTCATAGCCGGAATAGTCGTCATTTACGCCCAAACCCCCATCTCCGTAATTGCCAAGTTCTTCTTGGCGGTGGCCTTCTATGCAGTATGGGCATTGACCCTCCCCAGCTACATTCGCAGAGCAAATGTCCACGGTGGCGGAATCAGCGGCTGGTTGGGCATAACTTAAAGCCCTCAAAATAGTAATTGGCCTGGGGATTTGTGTTTGTTTGAGTGGCTGTGTAACTTAATACGAGTCAGCGCGACCGACAGCGCCCCACAGGAACAAGAAAGTTCCTGGCTGAAGCGGCGATAGGAAAACAGGCCCTGACGAAATAAATTTTTTGCTCACAACGAGCTACATGCGAAGGTATGTGGTTGTTGTGTGGTGATGATGTTTGAGAACTCAATAGTGTGCCAATGTACTTTTTATTTTTTGTGTGCATGGTTGTGTGTTGATTGGTTTGTCTGCCAGCAGGCTTAGTGGTTTGTTGGTTGGTGTGTGCCGGTTGGGTATGTGGAACACGTACCTTTTTGAATGCTGTTTGGTGTTTCGGCTGCATTGAGATGGATTGGTTGGCATGTGATTGTGTTCAACTTTTTTGGTTTCCTTTTTTGACCCCGTCGGGTTGAGGGAACTGTATTTTTTCTTTGTAGTAATTTTTTGGACGCCAGCACAGGCTTTTGTGGTTTGTGGTGGTTTGTTCTTTTGTTGGGTTTCGGGCTTTTCACGGCCTGTTTCGGA